>CAIQBY010000063.1 GCA_903870175.1 uncultured Bacteroidota bacterium | reverse complement strand
TTGATTATGATTTGTCGAATGTAATGTTTATTGCTACTGCAAATTCATTAAGCACTATTCAGCCTGCATTGAGAGATAGAATGGAGATTATAGAAATTACGGGCTATACAATAGAAGAAAAAATAGAAATAGCGAAGCGACACCTTATACCTAAGCAGTTGGGAGAACAAGGGATGAAAAAGGAAAAAATTGCAATTGGTAAAAATATAATAGAATATATTATTGAGAATTACACTAGAGAAAGTGGAGTAAGAGGGTTGGAAAAAGTTATAGCTAAAGTTGTTAGAAATGCTGCTAAATCAATTGCGATGGAGCAGAAATACAATATTAATGTTGAAATAAAAGATTTAATAAAAATTCTTGGACCAGCTCATGCCAAGGACCGTTACCAGGGAAATGATGTGGCTGGGGTAGTAACTGGATTAGCGTGGACAAGTGTCGGAGGTGATATTTTATTTATTGAAACAAGTATTACGAGAGGAAACGGGAAGCTTACTCTTACAGGTAATTTAGGTGAAGTGATGAAGGAGTCAGCAGTGATAGCTCTTGAATATCTTAAAGCTCATAGTATTATAATAGGTTTGAAACCTGAGGTGTTCGATAAATGGAATATTCATATTCATGTACCTGAAGGCGCTACTCCAAAGGACGGACCTTCTGCGGGTATCACAATGCTTACTGCGATTGCTTCTGCTTTTACCCAACGCAAAGTTAAGCCGCATTTAGCTATGACAGGTGAAATTACTTTAAGGGGAAGAGTGCTTGCAGTTGGTGGAATAAAAGAAAAAATTCTTGCAGCTAAACGTGCAGGTATCAAAGAAATAATTTTATGTGTTGATAATAAAAAAGACATTGATGATATTAAAAAGGATTATATAAAAGATTTGAAATTTCATTATGTTGAAAAAATGATTGATGTTGTTAAACTTGCTTTATTAAAAGAGAAAGTAGATAATCCAATTGATTTAACGATAAAAGAAGTTATAAAGGAAAAGAAATAATTTTTTATAGAGGAATAAAAAGTCAGAATATTAAAAATTAGTTAAAGCGGGCGGATGTAAAACATCTCGCCCGCTTTCTTTTTAATACCCGTTTAAGACTCTAAATGTAATTGTACCCTCCTGTTTTTGTCTAAATGAGTTTTCATATTTTTGGGTGTTCTTAATAATAATTGAAAATAATTGTAACCCAAAACTATTTGTCGCGTATAAAAAGAGTATTTAATTAAACTTTATTACAATGAGACAATTAAAAATTACTAAACAGGTTACTAATCGCGAAACTGCATCTCTTGATAAATATTTACAGGAAATTGGCAGAGTGGAACTTATTACTGCCGAGGAAGAAGTTGAATTGGCAAAGAAGATCCGATTGGGAGAACAATGGGCATTGGAAAAACTAACAAAGTCTAATCTGAGATTTGTTGTTTCGGTTGCTAAGCAATATCAGAATCAAGGTCTCAGTTTGCCTGATTTAATAAATGAAGGGAATTTAGGTTTGATAAAAGCCGCGCAGCGGTTTGATGAAACAAGGGGTTTTAAATTTATATCTTATGCTGTTTGGTGGATTCGTCAGTCTATTCTTCAGGCTTTGGCAGAACAATCCAGAATAGTGAGATTGCCATTGAACAGAATAGGAGCAATAAATAAAATTAATAAAACATTCTCTAAATTAGAACAGGAGTATGAACGAGAACCATCTCATTCTGAAATAGCATTTCTTTTGGAAATATCAGAAGATGATGTGCAGGACTCTATGAAAAATACAGGCAGACATGTTTCAATGGATGCGCCACTTGCAAATAGTGACGATAATGCAGGAAATATGTATGATGTACTCGAATCGGAGGAAAGTCCGAGTCCTGAAAAGGGATTGCTGCATGAATCTCTGAGAAGAGAAATAGAAAGGGCATTGCACACCCTTACTCCTCGAGAAGCAGAAGTAATCAGATACAATTTTGGTTTAAATGGAGAATATGCAATGACTTTGGAAGAGATTGCTGAAAAGTTTGAATTGACAAGAGAAAGAGTAAGGCAAATAAGAGAAAAGGCAGTTAAACGTTTAAAGCAGACATCAAGAAGTAAAATACTAAAAACGTATTTAGGTTGATTTAATGCATAATTTTAAAAACCATTTCTTTTAGAAGTTCACCTTCTGAAGCTGAACCCCTATCAAGACCTTTGGATTTTAAATCATAATCACGCATATAACTGAACACTCTTTTTAATTTAGGTAAATCATAATTCTTTCCTGCTAATTTATAATCATCAACAAAATTAAATGGAACTCCTAAGCCGGAAGCGACTGCTTTATGTGATTTGTCAGGTAAAAAATGATAAATCAAAAGCTTGCAGAAATACCCATATAGTATGGAGACGGTCATCACCAAAGGATGATCTTTTTCATTCGAGCCAAAATAATTAACAATGCGATTAGCTTTTAATACATCCTTCTTGCCTATTGCATTTTGTAATTCAAAAACATTGTAATCTTTGCTGATGCCGATATTAGTTTGAATAATATCCATCGTAATTTCCGATTTGGGAGGAAGGTTAATCATCAACTTATCCAATTCGTTGGTAATTTTACTTAAGCTTGTACCAAGACATTCAGCTAAAATGGAACTAGCCTTCGGACCAATCATGTACCCTTTCCCTTTTAAATAATTATCTATCCAGCCGGAAACCTGATTATCATATATTTTTTTTGATTCTAAGAGAACAGCCTTTTTATCTAATGATTTATAAATTGACGTTCGTTTATCTACAGATTTATATTTATAGCATATTACCAGAATAGTTGATTTTTGAGGGTTATCAAGGTATAATTCAATTGGTAATTTGGTTTTGTCATCTTCCTTTTTTTCTTTTTCTTTACCGGCAAGGTTCTTGATGTTTTGCGCTTCTTTAACAATAATTACCTGATAATCGCTCATCATAGGAAATCGTCTGGCTGCACCAAATACATCATCTGCAGTAACATCTCCACCATAAAGAATTGTTTGATTAAATTCTTTTTCAGATTCATCCAGCACTTTATTCTCAATATAATCAGAAACCATGTCAATAAAATAAGGCTCATCTCCCAATAAAAAATAAATAGGGTGATATACCTTATTTTTTAAGTCA
>CAIQBY010000062.1 GCA_903870175.1 uncultured Bacteroidota bacterium | reverse complement strand
ATTTTTTTAATGAAGAAGGTTTGATAGTTAAGCAACTTGTTTATGATAAAGGTAAAGAAAAATAACAGCCTTCTATTGTATGATAATATAGTTCAAATATCTTTATAATTTAAATTTAAAAACTGAATAATTTTGCCTAGCAAAATATACCAAAATACAACCCCAAATCCCCCTTCCTTCGGAACTGCACTTTATGATAGAGGATTTAGCTTTGAAAACTACAGGTTTGGTTATCAGGGTTCTGAGAAGGATAACGAAATTAAAGGAAAAGGAAATAGCTATACAACTGAATTTAGAATACTTGATACTCGTTTAGTAAGATGGTTGTCATTGGATCCTAAAGGAAGTACTAAACCGGAACAAAGTCCTTATGCTTCTATGGACAACAATCCAATTCTGTTTAATGACCTGCTTGGGGATTTAGTTGGTTATGAGAAATTTAGAGACAAGGTCAATGTTGCAGTTGCAAGATTGTTTAGCAAATCATTCAATACTCAATACAAGGCATTTAAGAGTGACGAGACAGTTACTTTTACGTATAAAAAACGGGATAATAATCCCACGCTTTATGAAGGCCCTGCTTTAAAAAATGTTGATGCAAGTAAAGTTGATGTTTTGTATAGTACTGTCGGTCCTAGTCCACAACCTCCTCCGCCTCCACCACCAGCAACTGCACAGCCTCTTGATGATAAAGTTCAAACGCCTAAGGAACTAGCTGCACCTGGTTCTGAATTTGAAGCAAATTATACAATTACTGATTATACAAATTCCAGTTTAGACATAAATACAGCAAGTTACGCTGATAAGATTGAACTTGTTTCCAAGGGTAATACTACGATTGTTAAAAATCCTACGACCGATAAAAAGGGATATACAAAATTCAAATCGCATGTTGATTTAAAAGCAATGAACGATGCTGGGACAATAGATTCACATGTAACGGTAAAAATAACAGGGAATGAAAAACAAAGAACTTTTTGGAAGTATCACATAAAGGCAGACCAAGGAACAAAGGATAGTTATTCAACACCTGTTAAACATGGAAAGGCAAAAGTTGAGTAATTTAAGCTTTCTTGTATTTTTCATATGGATGCAATTCCCCTTACTTGCAATTTCACAAGAACAAAATAAAGATACAGTCTATCTAAAAATGAGGGATTTGAAGGTGTGTTTTGGGTCAATGGAGTCACTTACCCGAAGCGGAGGTAAGTTCTATTACAATGGAGCTCAAATTGATTCAATAACATATTTAAAAATGGATAGATTCTCTTCAAAAATTTGTGATAGTTTATTTCTTACATATTCAGTTGGAAAATATTGTAAATTTTACAATAAGGATTCAGTTTTGGTTTTAGAATCAATTTGGTATCCAGAATTTTATGCAGGTCAATACAAAGAATATTACGATAATGGTAAATTGAAAATATCAGGGGAATTTGTAAAAGAGGGAGAAAGTCAGCCTTTAGGTACTAAAAAAGGCAAGTGGTATTATTATTATAAAAATGGGAAATTGAGGAAGGTAATTAATTATTCAAACACTTCAAATAACTCACCTAGTAACAAAAAAGATTCAAAATAAAGATTTGACAGTATTTTGATTCTTATTAAGTAGCAAAGAATGGATATATTTATTGGTTAAATTTTATTTTTGTTATTCATTTAGCTTCTATGTGAATGTTTGTTTTCTGGATTTAATACTTAAGGAATAAAAGGTTACTTTTATATTACTGTTGATGTTATTTTT
>CAIQBY010000061.1 GCA_903870175.1 uncultured Bacteroidota bacterium | reverse complement strand
TTCGAATTGAAAAGGCATTTCGGGTTGCCTACCTATAGTGACAAAGATGCAATATTTGCTTATCACTTTTATAGATTAATTCAAAGAGCAAAAAATATTTATTTGCTCTACAATACAGAAAGCGATGCCTTTGGAAGCGGAGAAAAAAGCAGATACCTGACGCAATTGATTTATGAACTGCCCAAGATAAATCCAAATATTGTTGTTAAAGAGATGCTTGTAAATATACCTGTATCCACAGATAAAAACACAAATGAAATTAAAATAATTAAAACTCCGGAGGTAATGGAAAAGCTGAAGGCGAAAGCAGAATTCGGCTTCTCCCCTTCCCTGTTAAACAAATACCGTAATTGTTCCTTACAGTTTTATTTTCATTCAATAGCAGGGCTTAAAGAAGCAGAGGAAGTGGAAGAAACCATAGGTGCTGATACTTTGGGAAGTTCGATACATAAAGTTTTACAGAATTTCTATACTCCTTTTATCGGCAAAAAGATTTCCCCTGCTGATATTAAAGAGATGAAAAAGGAGGTAGAAAAAGTAACGACTATTGTATTTGAAGAAAATTACAGTTCGAAAGAAATATCTTACGGTAAAAATTTACTTACTCTAAAAGTTGCTTTAAAATTTATCACCAACTTCTTAAATGAGGAAATAAAATCAATTTCCGAGAACGAAAAGAATTCCAAACCAACTATTATAAAAGCATTGGAGCAGGAACTGGAAACCACTATAAGTCTCGACAATCAATCTGTAAAAATAAAAGGAACTGCTGACCGCATTGATTCTATTGGGAAACAAATCCGAATCATTGATTACAAAACAGGACTTGCAGATAATAAAGAATTGAAATTTGAAGACTGGAATGAAATAAAAACAGACTCCAATCTTGCAAAAAGCTTTCAGTTATTAACGTATGCATTGATGTATCAAAAGATGAATCCTGCCATTACACAAAATATGATTTCGGGTATTATTACATTCCGGGAATTGAGTGCAGGACTAAAAACGGTAAAAGTAAATGGCAGTGACGAACTAAACAGTTCCGTGCTAAATGAATTTGAAACTCAACTTAAAGAATTACTCGCCGGGATATTTAATCCTGAAATTGATTTTGAACAGACAGAAGAAGTTGACAATTGTGAATACTGTGCATTTAAAGGGATTTGCAACAGATAAATATCTGAAACATTAAATCCACATTACTTCTTACAAACAAAAAACGCCCGACAGTATTGCCGGGCGTTTTTTAATTAGTGAACAGTTTTTATTTCATATCACCCATTATATTCAATGTTTCATTTAAGTAAATATCTTTTTTAATGGATTTATACCAGTCTTTTGCCTTCTTCACTTTTACAGTATCCGACTCAGGAATAGCATCTGCCTTTAAAGCTATCACTTCCATTCCCGGGATTTCCTTATCAAGTTCTTCCATCTTTTTCGACTCTGCTTTATAACGTTTCTGCTCTGCAATAAACTTATCAAAGTTAAGAGAAACAATGGTGCTGTCTTTTTGTTTTTTATAACGTTTTGCAGCCTGTTCTAAAATGTCAAAGTTTGGATTGCTTTTCCTGCGCTCATCGCTTTGTTTTTTTAATTTCTCAACATTATATGCAGGTTTTAATGCCTGATAATGCGCCGGAGCTATTTCATCCCAAGCCATTGGATAATCCTGTTCCTTTTCTCCCTGGTCGAGTAAAGAATAAGGATCAGGTAAAATAATATCAGGGGTAACACCTCTCAACTGTGTGGCTCCGCCATTTATCCTGTAAAACTTTTGCGTAGTTATTTTAACTGAACCCAGTGGTTTTAAATTTGACTGTGAAGGTTTCAAAACATCATCAAGTTCATAAACACGCTGAACAGTACCTTTTCCGAAGGTTGTAGGAGATGTGCCGACAATCACACCACGTTTATAATCCTGAATGGCAGCTGCCATAATTTCGGAAGCAGAGGCAGAATTGGAATTTACCATTATGGTCAAAGGTCCGCTATAAGTAATCGAAGGGTCTCTGTCATCAAGCATTTGAGGTTCTCCACCGCGTTGTTTTACCTGCACAATCGGTCCTCTGTCAATAAATAATCCCGTCATATCCACCACATCATTCAGCGAACCTCCTCCATTATAACGTAAATCAATAATAACGCCATCTACGTTTTCATCTTTCAGTTTCAATAATTCTTTCTTCATATCTCTTGAACACGAAGGTCCGCCATTGCCATTAAAATCAGCATAAAACGACGGCAGCTTTATGTAACCAATATTTTTCTTCCCTTTCAGAATTACCGATTGTGCATACGTTTCTTCTATTACAACCACATCACGAATAAGCGGAATAACAATTATACTTCCATCAGGTTTCTTAACAGTCAGCCTCACTTCTGTTCCTTTTTTCCCTCTTATTAACTGCACTACATCGTCCAGACGCATATTGGCTACATCCACCGGGTCAGCAGC
>CAIQBY010000060.1 GCA_903870175.1 uncultured Bacteroidota bacterium | reverse complement strand
GGTTTGGATAACGTTGGTATCACTGCCGGAGTTTCGGCTACTCAGCAAATGGTGGTGATGCAGGCTGCAACAACTATTGTTAACGGAGGAACTTATACTGTAGGCTCACCTGTAGCTACAGCCTTGCCTATCAACTTTACTATTGATAATACAGGAACTACAGGTACACTTAATGTTACAAGTGCTGTACTTTCGGGTCCGGCTATGGCTGATTATGTTGTTAATACTTCTACTCCTATAACTATAGCGGGTTCAGGCAATTCACCTTTATCAATCACTTTTACTCCATCAGCAGCAGGTACTCGTAATGCAATATTGACAATGGCTAACAACGACCCTACCAACAATCCTTATGTTATCAATCTGAATGGAATAGGCGGTACATTAGCTACTGAGCCTACTGCGCAACCATCAGGACTGACTTTTGCAGTTAACAAACAATATCGTGTAGTTGCTACATTCACTGCTGCAGCTGGTGCACCAGATGGTTATGTTGTATTAAGAAGCGACGGTGCTGCTGTTTCAGGTGTACCTGTTGACGGTACAGTATATCAGCAGGGAGATATGATTGGCAATGCTAAAGTTGTTATGTCATCTAATGCTACAGGCTTTATGCCAAATAATATAAAGTCAAGTACACAATATTTCTTTGCAGTGTTTTCATATAATGGAGTAGGTACTTTCCGTAATTATTTAACTACTTCTCCATTAACAGGAAATACAACTACACCAGGTGCTAATCCTGGTACATATTACGCAGCTATTAATACTTCAAGCACTACTTTTGTTACTGATTTGCATACGCTGATAAATCCTCATACTCAACAATATTACAGCAGCTATGGTCCGTTGATGATGGATTATTTATATCAGCGCGATACAGCAGGTGGCAAACATGTGGCTACTTGCCAGTATAGTGGAGAAAACATTGTGTACACAGGTCTTTTCGATTGGACAACAAACAACATGAGCCGCGAACATACCTACCCGCAAAGTTGGATGCCTACGGTAAATGGTGCCGGTTATCTTAATTCTAATGAGTATCAGGACTACCACATGTTATTACCGGTTGACCAGACAAATGCAAATGCTATCCGTAGCAATTATCCTTACGGAGTTGTTGTTTCTCCTTCTTATACTTATATGGGATGTAAATTAGGTTTGAACGCAGCCGGTAAAACAGTTTGGGAACCGCGTGATGCAGAAAAAGGGGCAGCTGCACGTTCTATGTTATACGAATGTATTGCTTACACAGGAACTGGAGTGAATGGAAATACAAATACTACTTATGACGGAAGCTGGTCGTTACCTGCTGTTTGTTATAATCCTGGTGTTGTATATCCCCAAGACCAAGCAGTATTGAAACAATGGAGTACTGCTTACCCTCCAGATAAATTTGAAATTGCAAAGAATGAATTTGTAGATTCATTGCAGGGAAACCGTAACCCGTTTATCGATCATCCCGAATACCTTTGTTTTATTAATTTTGACAGTATGACATATATTCATAACGGATGTACTGTAGGAATTGCTGAATATACAAATGATGCTTCTGTTTCTTTATCGCCAAATCCTAACAATGGAAATTTCACTATTAATTACACAGGAAGCGAGAACAAACAATTAAATTTGAAACTGTTTGATATGATGGGACGTGTGATTTTCAGTAAAGAAGTAAGAGTAAATGATGGAATAAATAAAATTGAAATGAATATTCCGGAAGTAAGCAAAGGAATTTATTCTTTGGAATTTATTACTGAAACAGGAATTGAAACCAAAAGAGTTGTTATTCAATAAAAGATAAAATAAATTAATATTGAAAAGAGGCTGTCTCAAAAGGATAGCCTCTTTTTTATTGTCAATTGTTTTCTATTGAATTCAAATAGAAAACGTAATATAAAGAAATGCTGTTTCAAAAAAGTTAAACTCCCTTCTTGTTTTTATAATGAGTCTTTTAAAAAAGACAAATCATATTAAAGGAAATTAAATAGGCGGAGAAAGTAAAATTCGAAACGGACAAAGAATAATAAATATTAAAAACAAATATCCATTTGATTAATAATAATTATTAAAAAAGGCTGTCTCAGTATTGAGACAGCCTTTAGTTATATTTTGAAATAATAAATAATTAATTTTTAGGAGCCGGTGGAGGTGGAGGTGCCGGTTTATCATTATTAGGAGCAGGAGGAGCAGGAGGATTTTCGTTTCCTTTATTACGTTTTTCTTTAGCTTCCTCACGAAGTTGCTTTTGTTTTTCTATTTGTTCTTTAGTTAAAACTGCTTTTATTTCTTTGTCTGATTCATAATTAAGTTTTCTATTCTCTTCTTTAAAAGCATCATTTTTCTCAGGATATTTATTGATTAAATCTTCACGTGCCTGATCACGTTTTACCATTATCTCTTTAATTTTTGTTTTCTGTTCAGCAGTTAATGTTAAATCTTTGTCCATTCTTTCCACTTGTCTTTCCGCTCTTTCTTCCTGGGTTTTCATTGGTTTTGCTTTCCCTTGAGCAATACTAACTGTCGCAACTATTGCAACAGCAAAGAAACTTAAAATTATTTTTTTCATATTTTATATATTATTTTGTTATTGTTTTTATGACTTCAAAGGTATAAAAAGGTTTAATATAATAATTGGAAATAATAAAGTAGTTTTGAATCGCGGATGGAAACAAAAAAATCAATTGCAATTATTGGAGGAGGAGCTGCTGCATTAATGTTTGCATGCAATATCGATACTCGTAAATATAATGTTACTATTTATGAACGAAACAATACTGTGGGACGGAAATTATTAGTGGCAGGTAATGGCGGATTTAATCTTACTCATTCCGAAGATATAGAACAATTTGTTTTGAGGTATTCTCCTTCTATGTTTTTGGAAAAACCTATTCACTCATTCACAAGTAAAGATTTGCAGCAATGGCTAAAAGGGATAGGAATTAATACATATGTTGGCACAAGTAAAAGAATATTTCCAATAAAGGGAATAAAACCAATTGAAGTACTTGATGCTATACTTAATGTATTGAGACAAAAAAATGTAAATATTAAAACACAGCATCTTTGGTCAGGTTGGAATATGAAGAAAGAATTATGTTTTATTAAGCAAAAAGAAATAGTAAATATTAAAGCAGATATTACTGTTTTTGCTTTGGGAGGTAGCAGTTGGAAAATAACAGGTAGTGATGGAAGTTGGGCACCTTATTTTGAAGAAGCCGGTATCAAAACGCTTCCCTTTCAAGCCTCTAATTGTGCTGTAAAAATAAACTGGGGGAAAGAATTTATTAATAGAGTGGAAGGGAAGGTTATAAAAAACATTTCTATTAAGATAGATGGTAAGGAAAAGAAAGGAGAGCTGGTAATTACAAAATTTGGATTGGAAGGTGGTGCAATATATTCATTAATTGAACCTATACGAATGCAATTAGATGAATTTGAAAGGGCAAAAGTATTTGTGGATTTAAAACCCGAACTTACTACAACGGAAATAAAAAATAAAATAGAAAACAGAGGAAATAAATCATTGCAAAAAGTGCTTGAAAATAGTCTTAAGTTTAATGATAGTAAGATACTATTATTAAAAACTATTCTTACAAAAGAGGAATATACGAATGCTGTTATTTTATCCCGTATGATAAAAAGTCTTCCCATGCAAATTACATCATTGGCTCCAATTGATGAAGCAATTTCTACGGTAGGAGGAATTGCACGAGATGAGGTGGATGAAAATTTCCAACTTAAAAAGATGCCTGATAATTTTTGCATTGGAGAAATGCTCGATTGGGATGCTCCTACAGGAGGTTATTTATTGCAAGCCTGTTTTAGTATGGGTTATTGTCTCTCCAAGAAACTGAACCAGTAGAAATTTATTAGGTTGTCGGTTAATACCCCGAGGCTCTGCCTCGGAATTAAAAAAATCCTTTAACTGATACCTCGAGGCTCTGCCTCGGGGTAATTCATTTAAATTTTATTTTGTATTCAATTAACGTTATTACAATATTCAATTAATCTCTTCCATGATTAAAAAGAATAAAGAAAGGGTTATAGAATATTCTAACTTTTTAATCTTATAAATTTAATGCATTAAAGAAGAAACAAACATCCTTTTCAGTTCCTTTATCTCATTAATGATTATTGCCCTGTCTCTGACAAGTTGTTCCACTGTAGCGCGGTCTTTACGAACCATTCTTAATAATCTCCACCTTCCAAATATCTTTCTCATCTTCGGATAAAATTGCAAAACAAAAATTCCCGAACATATAACTAAGGCAGCATAAATTGACACCAACAGATGGTCTCTAAACATAAAACCAACAAATAAAAGTTGGATTCCGAAATAAAATATCCACAAAAACATTGTAAGATTCATATATATTGAAGCTAAAAATTCAACATTTTTAGCTTTTTTGTAAGCTATTTTTTTTGAAATATAATATGGAGGATAATTTACCACTAATCCGAACCAATATATAGGCATGCATAAATAAATAATAATACACTCTATTAGAAATGTACTGAAATTCATTTTACTAATAGTTTCCGGATGCAATAAGTGGTCTCGAAGCCCATTTTTATTAAGTGTTTTTATATAACTTGAAGTTTTTACTCTCAAAGAAGATACTAGTTCTGGAGTTTCTTTATCCATCATATTTACCATTGCAACAACTTCTTTTACTGTTTCATATTGGCATTCCAAATTATTTATGTTAACCTTTTTTTCAATCATCCATTCTTTTACATAAATTTGTTCTAGAGCGGTTATCAATTCATCATTTTCTTTATTTAAAATGATTATCATCCGTTCAGCCATTTTTTGTTCCAGCACTTTTGTAAATTCATTTATCGTTCTTACTTTATCCTTTTTATAGCTCTCCTCATATTGACTAATGGAAATAGCCTCGCCACAATCAATAAATAATTTACTTCGAAATCTTTTTGCATCTGTATAATTTAATCCAATTGGAATTACTAAAACATCTTTTTTAAAATCAAAAGATTCTTCGGTTTGAAAAATAATTCTGGACAATCCTTTTTTCAGAGGTCGTAATCTTCTTTCTTGAATACATATCCCTTCTGGAAACATAAGAATTATTTTGTTATTTGCTAAAAGGTTTCTACATTCTTCAAACGTCTTGTCATTCTTTTTCAATTCAGCATATCCTTCTTGAATACGATACATAGGACTCATGCTCAGTTGGTTTAAAATCCATCTTGCAAAAGGTTTTTTAAAAACATCTCCTCTGGCAAAAAAACGAATTTTCTGTTTCGTCAGCATTGCTAAAATAACTGGATCTATAAAAGCATTTACATGATTTGGAGCTAGTACTATCGGCTTGTTTAATGGGATTTTATCAAGTCCTCTGAAATCAAATTTGTAAAAAACACGATAAAATATATTTACAAGATACTTTAATGTATAATAGAGCACTTAATAAGATTATTAATAGTTAATAATAAATGAAAATGACTTATTATGAAATAAAATTGTAATTATACTTAATTATTATTCGTAAATAACAGTCTTTTCCCTTTTTTACTCTCGTCAAAAACACCGTTGTCATAAACTAAATTACCATTAACAAAAGTTTTAGAAATTTGAGAATTAAAAGTGACATTTTCAAATGGTGACCACCCGCATTTATACAAAATATTCGATTTGTCAACTGTCCAACTTTTATTTAAATCAACCAATACCAAATCGGCAAAATATCCTTCCCGAATATACCCTCTCTTTTCTATTCTAAAACAATCAGCAACTGAATGTGACATCTTTTCTGCTATTCTCTCAAGGGAAATTTTATCGTTATAATAAAATTCTAACATAACAGGTAATGAATGTTGAACGAGAGGACCACCTGAAGGTGCTTTAAAATAAGTTTGATGCTTTTCTTCTAAAGTATGAGGCGCATGGTCAGTAGCAATCACGTCAATTTTATTTTCTAAAATACCTTTTAAAATCGCATCCCTGTCACTTCTTTTTTTTATGGATGGATTCCATTTTATCAACGAACCTTTAACTTTATAATCTTCATCACTAAACCAAAGGTGGTGAATACAAGCTTCTGCAGTTATTCTTTTTTCTTTTAAAGGAATAGAATTATCGAATAATTCCAATTCTTTTTCTGTAGAAATATGTAAAATATGTAAACGAGTATTATGTTTTTTTGCTAATGCCACCGCTAAAGAAGATGACTTGTAACAGGCTTCTTCACTTCGAATCAGCGGATGACATTCCATCGGAACATTCTCTCCATACTTCTCTCTAAAGGTTTCCATGTTATGTTTAATTGTTGCTTCATCTTCGCAATGTGCAGCAATTAATAAATTACATTGTGAGAATAGTCCTTCCAATGTTTCGAGTTTATCTACTAGCATATTACCGGTTGACGAACCCATAAAAACTTTTACTCCACATACATTTCTAGGATTTGTTTTCAAGACTTCTTCCAGATTATCATTTGATACCCCCATATAAAAGGAATAGTTTGCAAGCGATATTTCAGATGCTCGTTTATATTTATCCTCTAATAAATCTTGGGTAAAAACATTTGGAATAGTATTTGGCATCTCCATATAAGAAGTTATTCCACCTGCTACTGCTGCTTTCGCTTCAGTATAGATTTCTCCTTTATGAGTCAATCCGGGCTCACGAAAATGCACCTGATCATCAATACAACCAGGTAACAAATAATTGTTTTGAGCATCAATTGTTTTATCTGCATTAACATTAATTTCTGTTTCGGATATTTTGGAAATTAATTCATCTTCAATTAATAAATTACCATTGATGATTTTATTTTCGTTTACAATATTTACGTTTGTTATTAGTATTTTCATGATAAAAAAACTCCTGCATAAAAGAGCTTTCGGTTAATTAATTTTTTTGAAGCGCATTTGCAGTACTCCCCAAAATGCTTCTTTAAATATACCTTTACTCATTTTTGAAACACCTTCTATGCGGTCGGTAAAAGTTATTGGCACTTCTACAATTTTAAATCCCAGTTTATACGCAGTGTATTTCATTTCTATCTGGAAAGCATATCCCACAAATTTAATATTATCAAAATTAATTTTTTCCAAAACTTTTCTCTTGTAGCATTTAAAGCCAGCTGTTGTATCGTGAATCTGAACTCCTAAAACAATACGAACATATATTGAAGCATAAAAGGACATAAGCACTCTGCCTTTCGGCCAATTTTCTATCTTCCCTCCATCTACATATCTAGAACCAATCGCCATATCGGCACCATTTACACAAGCTTCTCGCAAATGAATTAAGTCATCAGGGTTATGTGAAAAATCACAATCCATTTCAAAAATGTAATCATAGTTACGTTTCAGCGCCCACTTAAATCCGTGAATATATGCAGTTCCTAAACCTAGTTTATTTTTGCGCTCTTCTATAAATAATCTTTTTGGAAATTCCCCCATCAGCCTTTTTACAATATCAGCAGTTCCATCAGGAGAACCATCATCAACAATTAGTAAATGAAATGAAAATTCTAAAGTCAATACCTTACGAATCATTCGTTCGATATTATCTTTTTCATTAAAGGTTGGTATTATTACTAAACTATCAGGCACAAATTTATTTTGAAAACGAAGGTAAAGGAAATTCAGGTACTAATAATGTTTTAACAAAATTTTAATTTCAAATTTCATTTTTAGGTTTAAAAATATTTTTTATTATTAGCTAATATGCTGATTAATTTAAGGATGCTAATAAGGTTTAAAGGATCATTATATTTACACAATGCTATGTTTTTATTAATAAAAAACTCCGCAATTGCGGAGTTCAACTTTCAAAATATTGTTTTGCTTATACCGTCATTATCTCTTTTTCTTTTATCTCTAAATGTTTATCACATTTTTGAACAAAGCCATCAATTAATATCTGAACCTTCGCTTCGCCTTCCTTTACTTCATCCTCAGGAGTTCCACTTTTCTGTAACTTCTTCAATTCTTCATTTGCTTCCTTACGGATTGTTCGCAAACTCACTTTTCCGTTCTCAACCTCAGATTTTGCTTTTTTAACCAAATCTTTTCTTCGTTCTTCAGTTAACGCAGGAACTAAAATACGTATTATCACTCCATCATTTTGAGGATTTAAACCTAAGTTGGCCGCCATAATTGCTTTTTCAATTGGAGTAAGCATTGATTTTTCCCATGGTTGTATTACCAACGTTCTTGCATCAGCAGTGTTAATATTAGCAACTTGATTCAATGGAGTTCTTGTTCCATAATAATCAACCGAAATGCTCTCAAGCATCGTCGGGCTTGCTTTTCCTGCTCTTACTTTTACTAATTCTGCTTCCAAATGCGAAACAGCTTTATCCATTTGCTCTTTCGCATCATCCAATATAAATTGTATCTCCTCGTTCATTTTAATCTATTTAAATATTAATCAGGCACAAAGTTAATAGAATTCTAAAACTCTACCAATGTTCCAACCTGTTCTCCCTGCATTATTTTTTTTAGATTACCTGTTTTGTTCATGTCAAAAACAATTATTGGTAACTTATTTTCTTTGCAAAGCGTAAACGCAGTCATATCCATCACTTCAAGGCCTTTTGCATATACCTCATCAAATGAAATAGTATTATATTTAGTTGCAGATTTATCTTTTTCAGGGTCCGCAGTATAAATTCCATCTACTCTTGTTCCCTTCAAAACAACATTAGCTTCAATTTCAATTGCACGTAATGTTGCTGCTGTATCCGTTGTAAAATATGGGTTTCCAGTTCCCGCACCAAAAATAACAACACGTCCTTTTTCCAAATGCCTCACCGCTTTTCTTCTGATAAAAGGTTCACAAATCTGTTCCATTTTTATTGCCGATTGCAAACGAGTTTCCACCCCGGCTTTTTCCAATGCTGATTGCAAAGCCATTGAATTGATTACTGTTGCCAGCATTCCCATATAATCACCATGCACTCGGTCCATTCCGCCCTCCTCAGCTTGAATCCCTCTGAAAATATTTCCACCACCTATTACCACTGCAACCTGCACTCCCAATTCAGATATTTCTTTTATTTGCAACGCATATTGAGCAATTCGGCTATTATCAATCCCAAATTGTTTATTACCCATAAGGGATTCACCACTTAATTTTAAAAGAATTCTTTTATATTTCATAACAGCAATTTTTATTTATTTCGAAAAATCAAACGGCACTTTGTGCCCAAAAAAAAGTCCCGATTTAATCGGGACTTTTTAAAACATTAATAAATTAACTTAAAGCGATTCGTTTGAAGCTTGTTACCGTCAAGCCTTTTTCCGAGTCGTTCATATATTGAGCAATTGTTTTTTTAGCATCTTTAATAAATTCCTGATTCAATAAAGTAGAATCTTTGTAGAATTTATTCAATTTACCCATTGCAATTTTCTCAAGCATTTCTTCTGGTTTTCCTTCAGCACGAGCCTGTTCTTTACCAATTTCAATTTCTCTTTGAATCATTTCAGCATCCACATCGCCTTTGTCAACTGCTACCGGAGCCATTGCCGCTACTTGCATTGCCACATCTTTAGCTACTTCTGCTGTTACAGTTGCCGAACTAAATCCAACAATATTTGCAAGTCTGTTTCCTGGGTGGTTATATGCAATTACAAATGGAGCTTCTACGATTTCGTATTTAGTCAACTCAATTTTTTCGCCGATAACACCTGTTTGCTCAATTAATTTATCAGCAATAGTTATGTTATTGTCATATGCCAATGCTTTTAATTCATCAACACTTTTCGGGTTTTTTGCAATAGCTATCTCCAAAATATTATTAACAAACTTTCCATAATCTTCATTTTTCGCAACGAAATCTGTTTCGCAGTTCACCGCCAATACCACACCTCTTTTATTATCAGAAGTTGTTTTAGCTACTACCAAACCTTCTTTCGCATCGCGGTCGCTACGATTTGCTGCCACTTTTTGTCCTTTTTTACGCAATTCATCAATTGCTTTTTCAAAATCTCCGTTAGCTTCAGTTAAAGCTTTTTTGCAGTCCATCATTCCTGCTCCGGTCATTTGTCTTAGCTTATTTATTTCTGCTGCTGTAATTGTCATTGTTGTCATCTCTTTATTTTTATATTAAAAAAAATCCCGATTTTGTCGGGACGTTTTTACATTATTTTTTTTGTTCTACTGTCCTTCTTGGTTTTCTGCCTGGAGCCGCCGCAGGTTTTTTCACTTCTCCTTCTTCGCTATCAGCAGTTTTCTCCGCTTTTACTCCTTCTTTTTCTGCTTCTGCAGTTTCTTTGTCCACTTTCCTTTCTGACAAACCTTCTTCAATTGCTTTTACAATTATTCCTGTAATTAAAGCTATCGAAGTCGAAGCATCATCATTTGCAGGAATTGCAAAGTCAACTAAATTTGGATCAGAGTTAGTATCAACGATAGCAAATGTAGGAATGTTCAAACGTTTTGCTTCTGCCACTGCGATATGTTCTTTCGAAATATCAACAATAAATAATGCAGCTGGCAAACGAGTTAAATCAACAATACTGCCTAAGTTAGTTTCCAATTTAGCTCTAACACGTGAAATTTGTAATTTTTCTTTTTTAGAAATATTCTCAAAAGTACCATCAGTAGCCATTTTATCAATTGTACTCATTTTACGAACTGCTTTACGGATAGTAGCAAAGTTAGTAAGCATACCGCCTGGCCAGCGCTCAGTTACATAAGGCATACCAATTGGTTTTACCAGTTCTGTAACAATATCTTTCCCTTGCTTTTTGGTAGCAACGAATAATATTTTTTTACCTGATTTAGCAATTTGTTTCAAAGCATTAGCTGCTTCGTCAATTTTTACAACAGTTTTATTCAAATCGATGATGTGAATACCATTTTTTTCAGTAAAAATATATGGAGCCATTGCTGGGTTCCATTTTCTTTTTAAATGTCCGAAATGTGATCCGGCATCTAATAACTCATTAAAATTTGTTCTTGGCATTTATTATTTTTTAGTATTAATTTAATTTTTAAAATCCTTAATCAGAAAATCCTTAATCCCCAATCTCTATCGTTTACTGAATTGGAAACGTTTACGAGCTTTTTTCTGACCCGGTTTCTTACGTTCAACCATTTTAGGGTTACGAGTCATTAAGCCTTCTGCTTTAAGCAAAGGTTTTAATTCCGCGTTAATTTCTACTAAAGCACGGGCAATTGCTAATCTTACAGCTTCTGCCTGTCCTGTTACCCCGCCCCCTTTTACAGTTACTTTCGCATCATATTCGCCCAATGTTTTTGTAACATTGAATGCCTGATTGATTTTGTATTGTAAAGTGGTTGTTGTGAAATACGACTTATAATCTTTATCATTGATTATAACCTCGCCTTTTCCTTTTTGCACATAAGCACGTGCTACAGCGGTTTTTCTTCTACCAAGAGTATTTACTACTTCCATTATTTATTTTATTGAATTTAATTTGATTTCTTTTGGTGTTTGAGCCGCATGAGGATGTTCTGCTCCTGCATATATATACACATTACGTCTCAAGGCGTCGCCCAATCTGTTTTTTGGCAACATTCCGCTTACAGCTTTTCTAACTACTTCTGTAGGTTTTTTAGCAAGCAACTCTTTCGGAGTAGCATATCGCTGACCGCCCGGATAACCGGTATGGCGAACATATTCTTTATCAGTTAATTTTTTACCTGTCAATTTTATTTTCTCCGCATTGATGATAATAACATTATCGCCAGTGTCTGTATGAGGAGTGAAATTTGTTTTGTTCTTTCCTCTTAAAATAAAGGCTACTTCAGATGCCAAACGACCTAATACTTCGTTCTCTGCGTCAATGATAACCCATCCTTTGTTTACAGTTTCTTTGCTTGCCGAAACGGTTTTATAGCTTATTGCTTCCACTTTTTTTTGTATTAATTAATTTACTTTTTTAAGTCCGCTTTTTTTTAACGGGGTGCGAAGATAAACAACTTTTTATTCCTGACAAAATAAATCAACAAATAAATGTTCAAAACTCTTTTAAATCAATGTTTTTGCTTCTGAAAGAATTTTCATCACATCTTTCCCTTCTTTTTGCTCTTTTCGTCACCAATATACTCTTGAGATTATCAATAAACTGTCTTATATATAATGAGTGAAAATTTTTTTGGTCGGATAGCATTTTATCACTTCAACAGTTATCCAAAGTAATTAATTATTCTTGTAATTGACTTGAGTTACTATTTACCATCCCCAAAAAGCAAATAAAAAGACTCTTTGTTGAATCTAATCTACCTCAGGACAAATAAACTTTCTGTTCAACAACTGTACTTTCTGTCCTTTCCATTTTTCACAAAACCTCCAATTCCGGCATTTATTCTCACTTCCAGACATTAAAAACCGTGTCGTAGGTTCTTCTCTTTCGTTCGTAGGTTCTTCTCTTTTGAACGTAGGTTGTCGTCTTTCTTACGTAGGTTCTTCTCTTTTCAATGTCGGTTCTTCACTTTTCAACGTAGGTTCTCCACTTTCTGCCATCGGTTCTTCCCTTTCTCTCCTAGGTTCCTCTCAACTCGCCATAGGTTTATGTCATTCTCTCGTAGGTTATCCCATTTCTCTCGTCGGTTACCCAATTTCTCTCGTAGGTTTCCAGCTTTTATCCAGCTTTTACCTCCTTCAAATCGTAGATATTTATTAATATCAACACATTAGCTTTGTTTTTTTACCTCCTTTAAATAAATCCAGACCTTTCAAATTATTAATTATATAACAAATCCTGTTTTTTTATTTCCTTTTCAGAATTTCTTATGTATAATTGTATTCTGAATTTTAGAAATGAAAAATAAAATTTTAATTTTATCACTTTTGTTGTTGCCATATATTATAGATGCACAAAAATTAGACGAGGTAAAAGTTGACCCTGTTACGCATCTGATTGTAAAGCATACAAGTTGGGAAAAGTTTACTAAATCAGGTGAGTTTAATTCCTATTTCAGAATGACGCAAATAGATTCATCCTTCTTTTTCGAAATACGAATTATATTAAATGACCCCAAACCGATGGAGGTGAAAGAAGGTCAGGAACTTATTTTTACATTAGCTAATGGAGAAAAAGCAACTCTCAAAAGTTTTAAAAACTATTCCAGTTGTACCGGTTGCGGTGCTGTGGCTATTGCCGGCAACACATTGCCCGGTATTCAAATAGGATATACAATTAATAAAAATGAGTTGGAAAAACTAAGAATTAATCCTGAGCTAACTAAAGAACAGTATGAAAAACATAAGAAAAGCCAGATAGAACATATAAAGATAAACCTTTCTCCGAAGTCAATTGAGCATGATTTATCAGAAAATAGTTATTATCAGATACGAAAAGCAATAAGAGTGCTCAAGGATTAAGCAGCTTCCGTTAATTTGCCATTCTCACATTTAATGGTGCGCGACGGGAATTTTTCAAACATCATTATATCATGAGTAGCAATAAGTACAGCACGTCCGCTGCGGCTTATTTCAAGTAGTAAATTCATTATTCCTTCCGAAGTTTCAGGGTCAAGATTACCGGTAGGTTCATCCGCAAGTATAAGTTCAGGGTCGTTCAATAAGGCTCGTGCTATGGAAATTCGTTGTTGTTCACCTCCCGAAAGTTCATGCGGCATTTTGAATCCTTTTGTTGTAAGATGTACTTTTTCCAATACATCCTGGATCCGCTTTTGCATTTCGCTTTTGTTTTTCCATCCTGTTGCTTTCAGCACAAACAGTAAGTTATCATTGATACTTCTATCTGTGAGTAATTGAAAATCCTGGAAAACAATCCCAAGTTTGCGGCGTAAAAAAGGAATTTCTTTCAGCTTGATTGCTTTTAAATCATAACCTGCAACTGTGCCGGTTCCTTCAATCAAATCCAAATCGGCATATAAGGTTTTTAACAAACTGCTTTTCCCGCTGCCTGTTCTGCCAAGCAGATATACAAATTCTCCCTTGTCTATATTTAAGGTGACATTTGAAAGTACAAGGTTATGTTTTTGAAAAACAGAAACGTTTTCTAATTTAATTATGGTGTCTAATGACATTGGTTTTCTTTTTTATAAAGCGAAAATTACAAGATTCATCATTAGGCTGGAATTATTTCTTGGCAATACTTTGAACATACTAAGGTTAATAACTTATTGCATCCATAAAACTTATGGCTTCTATCCTGACTAATTTTACACCATTGATACCTAATAAACGAAATGAATAAAATAAAGGGAATTGGATTACTAACAGGGATTTTTTTATCTGTGATTGTTTCTGCCCAGAAAACAATGGTTTACACACATAAGGATGCAGAATACGAAAAAGCAATAGAGCTTTTTCAGAAAGAAAAATATGGCGCGGCTCAGAAAAGTTTCGTTAAGGTAATCGAAACTCATAACGACCCGCAATCACTTGTCAGGATCGATGCTGAATACTACAATGCAATATGTGCAATCGAATTATTTAATAAAGATGGTGAATTGTTTTTGAAACAATTTATTAAGAATCATCCTGAAAGCTCGAAGGTAAAAACCGCTTATTTCTATCTGGGAAAATACAATTATTTTAAAAAGAAATATAAAGATGTTCTCAAGTGGTTTGATAAAGTGGATGTGTATGATTTGACAAAAGATGAATTGGCAGAATTTTACTTTAAGCGTGGTTACAGCTATTTCATGGAGAATAAATTTCCGGAAGCTAAAAAGGATTTCAATGAAATAAAGGATGTAGATAATAAATATGCATCCTCGGCAAAATACTATTATGCGCATATTGCATATGGCGATAAGAATTATGAAACTGCATTAAAAGATTTTTTATTGTTACAAAAAGATAAAAATTTCGGTTCCATCGTTCCTTTTTATGTTGCTCAAATCTATTATCTGCAAGGGAAATACGATGAAGTAATAAATTACGCTCCTTCCCTTTTGGATTCTGCAAATACCAAGCGGGCGCCTGAGATAGCGAGGATAGTTGGTGAATCATACTATCGCACTGCTAAATACAAGGAAGCGATTCCGTATTTAAAGAAATATGAAAAGGCTGCCAATGGCTTGCAGAGAAAGGATAATTACCAAATGGGATATGCTTACTACAAAACAAATGACTGTACTAATGCATTGACTTATTTTATTAAAACTACTGATATTGATGATTCATTAAGCCAAAATGCAAACTATCATATTGCCGACTGTTATTTAAAAGCTGATAAAAAACAAAATGCGCTTACCGCATTCGGCAGAGCTTCCAGGCTTGATTTTGATAAAACAATTCAGGAAGACGCTCTTTATAATTATGCGAAATTGTGTTATGAATTATCTTTTAACCCATACAATGAAGCTATAAAAGCTTTTCAGAAATACATAAAAGATTATCCTTCATCTTCGCATATTGATGAAGCATATACCTATCTTGTTAATGTATTTATCACTACTAAAAGTTATAAGGAAGCACTGGAAGCAATTGAAAGCATTAAAGTGCTTACACCTGAATTAAAACAAGCGTATCAGAAGATTGCATATTACAGAGGAGTGGAGTTATTTAATAATATGGAATACTCTGAAGCGATAAAATCATTTGATAAATCACAGAAATATATGTTTGATAAATCGATTCGTGCAAATGCAATTTACTGGAAAGCTGAATCGTTTTACAGAAATAAACAGTATCAAAAAGCAATTGACAGTTATTCCGATTACATAGCAGAACCGGGTTCTA
This sequence comes from uncultured Bacteroidota bacterium, assembly GCA_903870175.1. Classification (GTDB taxonomy): domain Bacteria; phylum Bacteroidota; class Bacteroidia; order 2-12-FULL-35-15; family 2-12-FULL-35-15; genus 2-12-FULL-35-15. The sequence goes on along the minus strand of CAIQBY010000060.1, from coordinate 152 downwards.
TAAACAAATCGGAATACAGTGATGCCAATTATAATATCGGCTATTCTTACTATAAACTGGACGATTGGGCGAACAGCATTTTATGGTTCAGGAAGTTTGTGACCTTTAAATCAAAAGCTGATGAAAAGAAAATAAATGATGCGCTTAACCGG
>CAIQBY010000059.1 GCA_903870175.1 uncultured Bacteroidota bacterium | reverse complement strand
GTATTCGAAGCTTCAATTTTATAAGTATCATCGGTTATTCCCAGTTTCACAAATACATTCCAAGCCTTGCAATAGCCTTCCATTCTTAATGTTCCTCTCAGCATTGTCGGGATATTTTCGATACTATATGATTTACGATACGACAAAGAATCACGATTTGCATACGCATCAAACCTGCCATATCCTTTTACTTCCACTATATTTGTCTGTGTATATAATCTATTGTAAGGAATGTATTTATATTCACCATTCTCGATATACTGCGCAGTGCCTTGTCCCGCCAATATTACATTACGCGGGTTCCATGAGAACTTGTAACCCCACGGATTATCGTTGCACTCAGGCGCCACCAATCCGCCGCAATAAGATTTAAAAGAAATAAGTTCGCCTCCCTGCTGATGTATTTCATCAATCACTTTCATTGCCGAAGCATGGTCGATACCGGGGTCCAGACCATTTTCATTTATTAGTACAACACCTGCTTTTATTGCTTCTTCATTCAACTCCCCCATTTCTTTGGATACATACGAAGCAGTAACCAAATGTTTTTTGAAACGAACACAATCCTTAGCCACATTAATATGCATGGAAGCCGGAAGCATTGATATCACAAGGTCTGCATGCTGTATTTCCTCTTCACGCTGCTCCTGATTATTAATATCCAGCACCAATGCTCTTGCATTTGCATGATTCCCTGTTTTTTGTTTTACCAAATCAAGAGACACATCTCCTACAGTAACTTTCCAATTTTCCTTCGTAGAATTATCAAGTAAATATTTTATAAGCGATGATGCTGAACGCCCTGCTCCTATTACTAAAATGTTTTTCATTTAATTTTATTATTTGCCGGCAAAGGTACAATTAAAAAGAAATTGAAGACGCTGAATATGATATATCAGTTCCATTGTTACTAAAATGAAAAACTATAAATAGACCAACACGCAAATTTTAATTATCTTTGTTATAAATTAAATTCAAACATCATGAAAATAAAAATACTATTTACAGCAATTGTCGTTTGCATTGGTTTTACTGTTTCAGCACAAAACAAACAACTGCAACGACCACAACCGATAACTCCCAAACAACTTAATAATTTAGTCAACCCTAATGCCAATCCTAAGGTAGAAATCTCGAAGGCAGGTAGTAAAACAAGAAAGACACATGAATATAAAAATCTGCTTTCAGGTGTTCTCGACAGTACATATACCTGGATTTGGGACACTACTGCTTTGATATGGAATCATCCTTCTAAAATTATTTATTCGTATGATGCGAATAGCAATAAAATACAGGATGTTCAGTTTAATTTGGATACAACTACGTGGGTAAAAACAAGTCAGGATTTTTACACCTATGATGCCAGCAACAATATGTTATCACAGCTAAATCAAAGCTGGAACGGCACTTCATGGGACAATGTTTTTCAAAACTCTTTTACCTATACTGCTGCAAATATATTAGCATCACAAACAAGTGAAAACTGGAATGGTACTTCGTGGGACAATAACTATAATTATGTTTACACCTATGATTCGCATGGCAATCAGTTAACCAATCTCTATCAGGCAGGCAGCGGCAATACATGGATAAACAGTACACTTACCGATTATACCTATGATGTAAACGATTTATTAATCGGTCAGATAGATCAAAACTGGGGAGGTTCCGTATGGGATAGTATCGACCAGTATACGTTCACATTTAATGGTGCTCACAACCGGACAAACACCTTGAAACAGCTATGGAGCGGCACTTCCTGGGTCAACAGTCAGCAGCATATATATTCCTACTCCGGCAATAATCAGATAAGTGATGTATCGCAAACGTGGAACGGAGCGTCGTGGGATAATCAAAACCAATCACTTTATACGTATGATGCCAACAATAATCAATTAACCAATCAGGCTCAAAACTGGAATGGTGCTTCATGGGATAACTCCACACTGGAAACATTTACATTCGATGCAAGCAATAACGAAACCACTGATTTGTACCAAAGCTGGAATGGCGCAAGTTATGATAACACCTATCATTATACTTATACTTACGATGCTCATAACGATCAATTAACATGGGTGTATCAAACCGGAACCGGTCTTACCAATAACAGTCAGGGAATAAACACATTTGATGCCAACAATAACGAAACAAGCATATTAAATCAAACTTGGGATACCACTTCTTCATGGGTTAATAATACACGTTCTTTCTACGGATATGATGCTCAAAACAATGAAATAAGCGTGAAAGACCAGACATGGAACGGTAACAACTGGGTTAATTCTGATACTGTACACTACTATTATTACTTAGATGTTACCTTTGGTATTGCAAGCTATTTAAATAATAATAACGTTTCCATTTATCCTAATCCATTTTCATCTGAAACCTCTATTTTAATTACTTCTGAAAAGAATAATTTCACATTAACACTAACGGATGTTTTAGGTCGAGAAATAATGAAAACTACAATCGTT
>CAIQBY010000058.1 GCA_903870175.1 uncultured Bacteroidota bacterium | reverse complement strand
CGCTGGTTAGATATTCCTTGATTATTTCTACTCGCTCTGTTCTGGTATAATACCTTGCTGATTTTTGAATGATTTTTTCTTTCTTTTTCTTGTCCATTTTTACACTTTTTTGTGTAAACCTATTTCAGGACAAGACAACCCCTTAAAAAAGTTGTAGCACCCCTTGAAAAAGTTGTAGCACTCTTTGAAAAAGTAAAATGAGGTCTTGAACAGAAATATCTGTTCTTATGTAAGCTGAAAACATCTATATCGCAACTTCAATCACTCAAAAGTTTCGAATAACATACTTATGTACCCTTATTCGGAACTTCGTTTAAAACATCTCATATACTTTACATTTTACTTATTATTCACTTACCTATTATCATTTTATATTTATTGTCAGCATTTAAGCATTGCGAAGCAAAAAGTAATCATAGTAATGTTACAATTGAATGATTATTGGCTCACCGCCAAAACTCACTGCCATTAATACCTATATTTTCATTATTTTTGCACCCGAAATTTCTATCCTTATTACAATTCAGGAAATTTTAATAATTAATTATGACAAAAACCACTAAAGTAGAATTAATGGCGCCTGCCGGCTCGTACGAATCGCTGGCTGCTGCTATAAAAGCAGGAGCAGATTCAGTTTATTTCGGTATCGAGCAATTGAATATGAGGGCGCGCTCTACCAATAATTTTACTATTGACGATTTATCTGAGATACATGAAATATGCAGTAAACATAAGGTAAAGACCTATCTTACTTTAAATACAATACTATATGACCACGATATTTCGTTGATGAAAAAAATTATTGTGGCGGTTAAACAAAGTAAGATTGATGCGGTAATAGCGTCTGATTATGCGGTTTTCAATCAGGCGAAAAAAGAAGGTGTGAAGATTCATATTTCCACTCAGGCAAATGTGAGCAATATTGATAGTGTTGAGTTTTTCGCTCAGTTTTCGGATGTTGTTGTGCTGGCTCGCGAACTGACATTGAAACAGGTGGAATCAATAGTAAAAGAAATAAAAAGAAGAAATATCCGCGGCGTTTCGGGCGAACTGATGAGAGTGGAAATATTTGCGCATGGTGCACTTTGTATGGCTGTTTCGGGCAAATGTTACCTTAGTCTTCATTCCAATTATGCATCTGCAAATAGAGGTGCATGTGTTCAGAATTGCAGAAAAAGTTATGTGGTAACTGATAAGGAAGATGGCGTGGAATTTGAGATTGACAATGAATACATCATGTCAGCCAAGGATTTATGTACTATAGATTTCCTTGATAAAGTAATTGAAACAGGAGTTAAAGTGTTGAAGATTGAAGGGCGTGGCAGGAGTGCGGATTATGTTTACACAACTATTCAATGTTACCGCGAAGCAATTGATTCCATTGCCGATGGCACCTATTCGCCGGAGAAAGTGAAAGGCTGGAAAGATAGATTATCAACTGTTTTTAATCGTGGATTTTGGGATGGATATTACCTTGGCAAAACGATTGGCGAATGGAATAATGAATACGGCTCGAAGGCAACAAAGAAAAAAATATACATTGCAAAAGGCTTGAAATATTATGAAGATGCCAAAGTTGGAGAATTTAAAATGGAGAGCCATTCGATAAATCTTGGTGATGAAGTAATGGTTATTGGTCCTACTACAGGCGTTATCCAGACGTTTGTGGATGAGTTGCGAATAAATAATAATAATACCGACAGTGTAAAAAAAGGGGATGTGTTTACCTTGCCATTGCTCGAAAAGCTTCGTTCTTCGGATAAATTATACAAGCTTGTGGACTCAAAATAATACTTATTAAATTATAAAATGATAAGAATTATACATCATAGAGAGAAATGTATTGGCTGCAATTTATGTGTTGAAGTAGCCGAAAACAGGTGGCGAATGTCGCGCAAAGACGGTAAAAGTACACTTGTGGGTGGAGTGAATAATAAAGGATTTTACACTGTTTCAGTGGGCGACGACGAATGGAGGGAAAATAAACATGCTGCTGATAATTGCCCGGTAAAGATTATTAAAGTAGAAAAAATATAATGGATTGTTATTGGAATTTATATTTTCCATAATAAAAATAAGAGGAGTTTGGAAAATTTATAACTTTACACGTTCGTATAAATAAAAATTATTGTGAGAAAAATATTATTAATATCATTACTATTTATCATCTGTATTGGAAGACAAGCTTTTTCACAGGAAATAACAACGCCGCCGCTTTTTGGTCCTTCCACTCCTTCACCTTCCAAGCAATTAGTTTGGCATACCAGTTTGGCTGAAGTACATGAACTTTCCAAGACAACAAAAAAGCCAATCTTTGCTTTTTTTACCGGCAGCGACTGGTGCGGCTGGTGCAGAAAGTTACAGAATGATGTTTTCTCAAAACCTGAATTCGTGGAATGGGCAAGTAAAAATGTAATTTTACTGGAACTTGATTTTCCTCGTACTAAAAAATTATCTCCTGAATTAACTCAGCAAAACAATGGCATGCAGCAGGCATTAAGAGTTACAGGTTACCCTACCTGTTGGTTTATTTACACTACCAAAGACGAGGCAACGAATAATTATAATCTTTCAACTATTGGTTCATTAGGCTATCCTGCCGGCGCTGAAGTTGGGAAGGAACAGGTAAAGTTTCTTGAAGATGCAAATAAAATATTATTACTTGCACCAAAAAATTAATCCGATTCTTATTTTTATTTTTCAAAATTATTTAAATTGATTTTAAATATCTTCAAATTATGGGATTTTGTCTAAAAATAAAATTTGAATAATAAAAAAGGTTACTTTTACCCCGAAAAAATTATTCATATTCACACAAAAAACATTTTAAAATGAAGAAAAAGGTACTCTTATCATTAGTTGTTGTAGCGGTTACAGCAATAGTATTAGATTTTAATAAACAGGCACAGGGAAATTCAGCAGGTTCTCCGTCTTACAGTTCAGGCTCAGCTTATGATAGAGGCGACTGTTCGGTTGGAGGTTGCCATACAGGTACACCAATAGGAAGTGCAACAGCGTCAATAACTTCAAATATTCCGGGAACAGGATATGTTCCAAATACAACATATACCATTACGGCAACAGCCAATTATCCAAGTCTTGTTAAATTCGGTTTTGAAATTTCAGCACAAACAGTATCCGGTACTATGGTAGGGACAATGACAGCAGGTACAGGTTCACAAGTGAAAAGTCAGGCAGGTGATGTTTGGATAACACATACTACTGCAGGCACAACAGGATCTACCGGTTCTCATACCTGGACTTTTACCTGGACTGCTCCAGCAGCGGGAACTGGAAGTTTTACTTTTTATGGTGCTTTTAACTGTGCGAACGATGATTTATTATCCACAGGCGATCATATAGTGGATGCCACACTTCCTGTGAATGAAAGCACTCTTGGAGTGGCAGAAATAAGTAATAAGCCACAAATCAGTTTGTATCCAAATCCAATTAAGGATGTGATTACTTTGGATTATACTTTAGCACAAACATCTTCTGTTTCTGTTAAAATGATAGATTTACAAGGAAGAGAAGTAGCTGAATTACTATCTGAAAATGGAAAAAATGCGGGGACTTATAAATCAACTTTTGATATGAGTAAATACGAAGCAGGAGTTTATTTCGTTACCTTATCTGACGGTAATAATACTGTTACTAAAAAAGTAATGATAGTTCACTAAATAACAATTCAATAAAATAGAAAGCCCTGCATTTCTGCAGGGCTTTTTGTTTTTATAAAAGTCATAAATAAAATAATCAATAGGTTTATTAAATTATAGATTATATTATTCTATTCTTTAAAAACGAAACAGGAATTTTTAAGCAAATGTTTTGAAATATCTATTTTCTTTTCTTCTGCAAGTATATTAAAATCACGGCTCATTAATCCAAACCCTTCATCAAAACCAATCAATGTGGTTGCTGCAAAGTTTATAGTCTCAAGCGTAAGTTCTCTTAAATGAATACATCCATCACTTCCACCAATTCGCTGCGACACCATTTTGGTAATGCCGCGTTCAATTTTTAATCCAATCAATAGCTTTGCTTTAACAGCAACCAATGGGCAAATGGAATGAGGATGACTTGCGAACTCGCTTTTAGCGTTTGTTATAGCTTTTGTATGAGGATCGATGTGAATATTTAATCGTATTAAATGATAGGGATCTAAAAAGGTAGCTTCCAGCATCAAATGCCCATTTTCCAATTCGAATGCTTCTATACCTATATCTCTTTTCGAAACAAGGCGTTTTACAGGGATTCTATCCAATCTGGAAATATTTTCATTGTTAATTAACTCTTCCATATAATATTGATTTTTAATTAAGATTTGGGTTCATTCACGAGTTGAATCTTATTAAAATGTCGATTCAAATTCGGTACAAAGATACAAAAGTTAAGAGGCTTAATACGATGAAATATATCATGTTTTAGTAAGGATTTATAAATCACTTACCTTCAATTCTTCTTCCCACCGTTCAGTTTGCGGATTATATATGGCGAGAAATTTATCAGTGGTAAATTTTGAGACAATCTTACTCATTTCAAAAACATCACCGGTAGTTGAAAAACGTAAAGACCTGTTTGTTAATAAAGCAGTTTGACCAGTATCTTCTGTATATTGGAATGAAATCATACCGTTAATCTCCTGAACAATCTGAAAACCAATATCAATAAGAACTTTTTTTAATTCTTCTTTCTTGTCTTTTTTAAATGGAATCAGATTCTCATAGTATTCAAAAAAGTCAATTGAATTATCTTTTTTATGCCTAAGTCTTACTTCAACATTATAAATGTAGAGTATAATTTCGTAACTCATTAGAATAAAGAGGAATTAAAAAAATAAAAAAGACTCATCCCTAAAATGACTCCAAGAAGAGCACCTATTAAAATTATTCTAAACCAAAAAAGGTTTGATTTCCTTTCTTCATTGTACGAAGAATCAAATGTATAAGTGTTAGTATTGTTTTCCATATCTTTCTATTTTATGCGATTGAAAATTACCTATCTAAAATATAAGACTCTTTTAAGCCTTTAATAGTTGCATCAAAAAATTAAAATATTTTGATTATTTTGAGATTTCTTACTATACTGAGTTATAGCAACTATCATTATTTTCATTTTTGAAAATATTTTTCAATATGAAATTGGTAACAAACAATAAGTATTAATTGGAAATAATTAATTCCTGAAGTTTAAAAGCTGATTTATTGAACTATAATTTTTTTATTTACAACAGATTTCATTTCATTTGTAATCTGAACAAAATAGATCCCTTCCTTAAGTTCTCCTTTCTCAAGTGTAATATTTTTTTCATCTTTCATAATGAACGTCTTGATTACTTTTCCAATCACATCAGTGATTTTTATCTCTGTATTTTTTTGTTCTTCAGAAAACAGTATAGTTGTTTTTGAACTGAATGGATTAGGATAAATAAGTATTCCATTATCATCTTTATTTATTTCAAGTGTTCCCACATTTATTGAGGCAGTATCTATTTTCACAAGATAAATATCGTTTGCACTTGTGTTCGTCAAAGTAGTAGGCCCAAAAGTAATTGAAGAACTACCGAATGTACCTAATACATAAGTGTTAGAAAATGCATCTGTGGTTATTGATGCAGCAATATCTCCTAACACTCCTCCTGCACTTGTTGCCCACTTAACATTTCCAAGCGAATCATATTTTGCAATACATGCGTCATAAGAATTGCTGCCGGCATTTATCATTGTGGTAGTGCCTATGGTTATTGATGAACTGAAAAAATCTCCTGCTACGTAAACATTTCCATCAGCATCTGTAGCAATGGAGAATGCATCATCATTATTGGTTCCCCCTTCGCTTTTTGCCCAAAGCAGATTTCCTCCGGTATTAAATTTTAAAATATACCAATCATCACTGCCGGAATTGTTGATTGAAGTGCCTCCGAACGTCATTGTATGGCTCGAAAAATTACCCGTAACATACACATTACCCCTTGGGTCGGTAACTACACAATTAATATCATCTGCATTGGTTGTGCCTGCGTTTCTGGCCCAAAGAGCCGTTCCGTTTGTATTGTATTTTACAATAAACATTTCACAAGTATCTCTCTTTGTTATTGTAACAGAACCGAATGAAAGTGTTGGGCTTTCGAAATTTCCAGTAACATATACGTTTCCGGAAACATCGGTGGTAACTGAAGCTGCAAGATCCTGATCGGTTCCTCCGGCACTTCGAGCCCATACAAGTGCCCCATTACTTTTGTATTTAGCAAGAAACATATCATGTAATCCTGCATTGTTAAAGGTGGTGCTTCCAAAAGAAATGGTCGGGCTTACAAAAATACCTGCCACATATATGTCACCTGCAATATCAGTTGCTACCGATTGTCCTGACTGGTAGCCTGACCCGCCTGTGTTTACTGCCCAAAGTGCATTACCATTGGCATCATATTTGGCAAGATACATATCTGCACCACTAAGATTGGTTAAACTTACAGTATCAAAATTGATTGACGGGCTCGAAAACATTCCAGTGATAAATACATTACCGGATAAATCTGTGGCAACAGAAAAGGCATCGTCAAAACCGGTGCCACCTGCACTCTTTGCCCATAACACATTACCTGACGCATCGTATTTTACCAGATAAATATCTTGAGAACCTGCATTAGTAAGAGAAAAAGAACCGAAAGTAATAGTGGAACTTATAAAATACCCTGCTATAAATACATTACCCGATGGATCTGTCGCTACTCCATAAGCATTGTCATTATTATTTCCTGTAGAGCCTTTTGCCCACTGAAAGTGAGGTGTTTGAGAAAAAGTAGCAGCTGAGAAAAGAATTAAAATATTAAGAACTATTATTTTTTTCATTTTTATTTAAATTATTTCTTGGCACAAAGGTCAAGGTTAAGTTTATTTTGATTGATGCATAATTTTTTCTAAAAGTTGCATTATCTACTGATTGAATTGCTTTCCCCAAAAAGCCATAGCTATTCTTTCAGGACTTAAAGTTAAGAAAAATGGAAGTACACAGCATAATTAATTTGTATAAAGAAGTTATCTAAATAGCATTAACAAAATAAAAATATTTCGAAAGAGTTTAATAATCGAATGTATTATAAATATTGTTTAAGCCACTCTCTTGCCAGTTTTTCATCTGTAAATGATTTCATTGGAATAGGAGGTTGCTTGAGTTTAAACAGAATATTCATTATCAATTTTGAAAGTCCCGGTTTTGAAACCATCGCCATTGCTTTATAAACATTAGGTAATTGTTCAGTTGAAAATTTACGAGTTTCCTTATCCGGAACAGGAGAATCGCATAAATAAATCAACAAAGGAACTATTTTGTTTCCGATAATTTGTTTGACCAATGCAATGTTTTCCGAAATGTTCTTAATAGTGCGTCTTGGATTTTTAGAATATGAATATAATATTCCATCGCTATCCAGATAATAATCGGCTATTTCTCCTTTGATGAGCAGTATTTCGTTACCTATATTCATTTTATATCATTTATAAATAAAGATACAGGATACTCAAATCAATTATAATTTATGAACATTTACATAAAGAACAACACTATTCATTGCTGTGAAAATTCCCAAACCATTGTTAATATTGGTTTGTGGCGTTGCCAGATTTTGTGAGCTGGTTCCGTTGCTGATATATAAATCAGCATAATCAGGTAAAATGTGGTAAAGTGTAATTTTGTGCATTCCGAAATATTGAAATTCTCTGGGGTTCAACTGATAGTTATCATCCTGAGTGGGTGATCCTCTGAATAATCGTGCAGGTTCATCGGTATTATTTAAATTAATTGCAGCAGGGTTGGTTTCAGTATTCTCAACGACAACAATATAATAGGAATGATCTGCGTTTGTCCAGTTAAAAGTAATGGCTGGTGGAAGCGGATAAGACGAATAGGTACTGGAGGATGAAGAGCCTACTGCCACCTGTGCAATACTTATATCAGTTGCCGACTGCGCAAAACCAGTTGGTTTTGAAAGTGCTTTATTGGTTGCAGTTACTGATTTACCATTATAATTAAATTGCAAAGAATATTGAAGTGTATCTGAAATAATTAGTGAACTGTCGACATAATTTCCACCGCCCAATGGAGTCAAGATATATGTAATCCCGTTAGCGGAAATACTGACGTTAAGTGTATTCACATTGTCACTTGCATAACTTGCATTAGGATTAAAAGCAATCTGTTTGCTAATAGTAACCAAAGCGGGCGACCCAACCTGAAGAAACGATTGTATTACAGGAATGTCAACAAAACTTGGTTGTGTAATGTCTTTTTTGCAGGCAGCAATAAAAAGCAAAAAAGCGAATAATGAAATGAATTGAATTTTGTTTTTCATTTATCTTAATTTTAATGATAAGGTAATATTTGGAACCAGACCAAGGTAATTTACATTGGTTTCAACAATCTGTGTACCTATTATCTGGTAGGTTTTATACCAGACATTTGTCTGATTATAAACATTGAAAATGGAAACACCTATAGAGCCGATTTCTCTTTTACCACTATTGGTATTCACCAGAAGTTTATAGCTTGCTGCAATGTCCAATCTGTTATAATCAGGCAGGCGCAAACTGTTTTTTGATGATACAGTAAAATAATCACGCTGATTGCCATCAATTAGAGTAATGGGGTAGGCACCTGATGGCGCAGTATAAGGCTCGCCTGTTGCATAAATAAAAGTTGTAGAAAAGTCCCAGCGTTTCCAGTTATAAAGCAGCACAACTTTTATTTCGTGGGTTACATCATTGGATGCCGGAAAGTCAGTTTGAGAATATGCTGAAAAATGGTCGAGTGCCTGCCCGAGTGTATAACTTACCCAGCCTGTAAACCTGCCATATTTTTTTTGAACTAAAAATTCAAGCCCTTTTGATGTACCTGTGCCGGTATAAAAATTTTCATCCGCCTGATAAGTTTGTCCTACACGGTTAAATTGCAAAGAATAGTCGGCAATATTGGATAATACTTTATAATAGGCTTCCACACTAAATAGAAAACGATTGCTTTCGTACTGAATACTTGTAATATAATGGATAGATGAACTTACTGGTATGTTATTTTTGTCAGAGAGTATCCAAAAGTCAGTGCTTCCGGAAAGTATATCTTCACGTGTTATTCTATTTGCAAATTGGTAAAACTGACCTGTTGCAGCTTTCAAACTGATTCGATCGGTTAAGTTGAAAATTGCTGAAAAGCGAGGCTCAGTATATGGTTTATTGGTTATATTAAAATAACTTTCTCTGACACCGGCAGTAAGCTGCATGAAATTATGGAAAAGTTTTATTCTGTCCTGTAAATAAACTCCAGTCAGATTACCGAAGTTATGCCTTTGTAAAATGGTTGAAGTATCGTTTTGACTATAGCTGTATGCCACATCATAATAAGTAGAGAATGCGCCATAACCAATTTGATTGTTTTTGAAAACATCCCATAAATAATCAGTTTTTATACTATAATCCTTTAAATTATTGTTTTCCAAAGTACCGGTGTTGAATGTCTTTACTTCGCCCGAACTGGAAGTAATGCTGCCTGAATTAGTAAGTGTTCTGTCGCTGAAATAATTTGAATAACTAATCAGCGTTGTGCCATATAATCGTGCACCGTATTTATGCGACCATTTAAGGCTTGAACCGGTATTTCCATATTTTGTAAGGTCAGTATTGGTAAAACTAAAACTACTGGTAGTGGAAGATGAAAAAGCAGAAGTGCCTGACGACCTTTCGAAAGAGTTATCCAGATGATCGGTTCCATTATAAAAACTTAATGAAATAATATCATTATTAGTTGGTTTATAAGTAAGTTTACAATTCAAATCGTAGAAATAGGAAGTAGGAGTGGATGAGCTTCCTCGTCCTCCAAATCCTCCGGCACCGCTACTTTGAGATTTATTATTAAATTCTCTGAAAATTTCATTGTATATCGGTCCCTGAAAGGAGCGCCGGATAGCAAAGAATGAAGAGAATTTATCACCGATAGGAATTTCGGCGAATGCATTGCAGCTCAACAAACTTAAATCTCCGCCAACATTTACTTTTTTCTGATTACCATCCTTCGAAGTAATATCAAGCACACTGGATAATCTTCCCCCATAAAGAGCCGGATACGCTCCTTTATAAAGTTCCATATCTTTAAGCGCGTTGGAATTAAAAGCACTGAAAAAGCCGTAAAGATGATCCACATGATAAACCGTAAATCCATCATATAATACAAGATTCTGATCAGGCGTACCGCCCAAAACATATAAGCCGGATGAGGATTCGTTGCTTCCGCCAACTCCCGGCATCAGTTGAAAGGAACGCATCACATCTTTTTCTCCTAAATTAGGCAATGTAGCCATCTTTTGCGGAGACATTTTTATTACACCTACTTCCGTTTTAATTCCGGCACTCATTAATTCTTCGCGCTCTGCAGTTACAACTACTTCGTTTAAAGTATGGGCTGCGCCTATTTCTACTACAAGATTAGTTTTCGACATTTGAGGCGACAGATAAAATTCAGCATTATCATATCCTAAAAAAGCAATGGATAGGGTAGAGGTATCGGTAGGCACTTTTAATAATGTAAAATGTCCATCCGCATTGGTTACAGTGCCATTGCTTGTCCCCTTTATTTTTATTGCTGCAAATGGCAGTGCTTCCCCTGTATTTTTATCTTTCAATACGCCCGAAACTGTAATGTTGGATGACGTGGATGCACCACTGTATTTTATATTGGTTGCGCTTTTGCTTATGTTTTTTACTGTGTTTGTTCCATCGTCAGTTTGTTCCTGTTTGGCTCCCTGTATCAACACAACATTATTTTTATCAATCGTATATGTCAAATGAAATGTCCGGCATACACTCATAATTACCAGATTGGCATCAGTACCGCTAAATGTATGCGTATAACCTGTGAAACTGCTGCAAAGTACCGAGTCGTAATTTATCTTTATACCGTATTTTATTTCAAGTGTTTTGAATACATGATCAGCAGAAACGAAATTGAAATATTCTGTTACTTTGATATCTGATATTTGCTGTGCGCTGGATAAAAATGAGAGCGTAATTAATGCAGTTAAGACGAATATTTTTTTCATTCTAAAGTTATTAAAGTCGGCAAAGATGTGTTTTTATTATTTAATATCAGGTTAATAATTTATAAAAAAAAATAATCTTCACAAACAATATCAATTCGTCTATCAAAAAGGTGATGCTTAAAAAGCGCAACCTGTTTCTGACTTGATGAAGTGAAAATAGTTTAATACTGAACAAAAAAGATGTAGATTACTTTCTGACGTTATTGGGTCAGGTTTCAGGATTCAAGTGAATAATTAAAAAAAGTTTCAGTTTTTACTTTTCTAAAAGACCTCATCCCCAACCTTTCCCTTTTTTTTCGGAAGGCTGAGGTAGTAAACTATTTTGAAAATAGCTGCATGGATAAGTGCTAATATTTTTCGTGTACAAATCGATATTTCAGTTTGGCAAAGTCAAGCCAAATTCATTTTTCTCATTTCCTCAAACTAAAAAAGCCAACCCTGTTCCTTTTCAGAAACAGGATTGGCTTTAATAACATTAAATGATAAAAGCTAATTATAAGGTACTTATGATTTGAAAACTATCGAAGAAGACCAGAACCTCCTCCGCAGCTGCCATTTCCTCCTCCTCAGCTGACATTTCCTCCTCCTCAGCTGGCATTTCCTCCTCCTCAGCTGGCAGTTCCTCCTTCCCTGTTAGCATTACCTCCTCTGCAGCTTACATTTCCTGATCCACAGCTGTCATTTCCTCCTCCCATTTAAGCATCCCCTCCTTTTTTCTAAAGGTTGCCTCCTCTTTTGCTCTTCTTTAATTATTCAACGATTAAGTAACTCATTCGATTGATTAGGTTACCAAATCAATCCATTTGGTCACTCATTCGATTGATTAGGTCACTCATTCAATCTATTCGGTTACTCATTCGATTGATTAGGATATATACACATATTCTTTTTCTTCGAAATAATAAGCAAACCAATAAAAGTGAAAAGCCCATTTACAATAAGCATTTCAAATCCGAAGCGATAACCGTTAAATAATTCTTTCGAATAATTATTTAAAAATATACAAGCAACCGGTGAAAGAATACATATTACCGGCACCAATTTATCATGCACTTGTTTTTTGGTGAATAACCCAAATGAATATAAGCCTAATAATGGTCCATACGTATAACCTGCCCAGGTGAACAGGTTGGTGATTACGGCTTCATTATTCACCAGTTTGAAAATTACTATTACCAATAATAATATCCCTGCAAACGTAAAATGAACCCGGTATCGAATCTTCTTTTTCTCTTCTTCCGTTTTTGTTTCATCATCTTTCAAGTCTAAAAAATCGATACAGAATACAGAAGTCAATGCGGTGAGAGCGCCGTCGGCACTTGGATAAGCAGCTGATATTAATCCGATGATGAAGAATACGCCCGAAAGCATTCCCAAAGAATGCAAAGCTACATTGGGGAATACATTGTCGGATACTATTTTCATGCTCGAATCAACCAGCAGCGGCACGCTTCTTTCGGCAGCATATATATATAACAGCGCACCAAGCACAAGGAATAATATATTTACAAGTAACAATACAAATGTAAATGTAAGTACATTTTTTTGTGCTTCGCCAACGTTTTTACAGGAGATGTTTTTCTGCATCATTTCCTGATCCAGCCCTGTCATTGCTATGGCAATAAACATCCCTCCAAAGAATTGTTTCGGAAAAAATGATTTCAATTTCCAATCTGTAAATATTATTTGAGAATAACTTGAATGAGAAATTTTATCATAGATATCACCTACATTCAAGTTCAACTGTTTCATGATAAATATGACAGATAGGATAACAGAAAGCAGCATGAATGTGGTTTGCAGCGTATCGGTATATACAATAGTTTTTACACCACCCTGATAGGTATATAATAAAATCAAAGCAAGAAACACAGCAACTGTAACGTAGAAAGGAACTCCGAGTTCATCAAAAACAAAAGTCTGCAATACATTTACTACCACATATACTCGGAATGCTGAACCGATAGTGCGCGACAGAATAAAAAACAAAGCACCTGTACGATAGGAATACAGCCCAAAGCGATCTTTTAAATACGAATATATAGAAGTAAGGTTAAGCCGGTAATACAATGGCAGCAATAAATAAGCAATTACTACATACCCGAATAAGTATCCCAATACCACCTGAAAATAACTGAACTGCCCGTTGAAACTATCCAGCCGCCCTACAGTGCCCGGTACAGAAATAAAAGTGACACCCGAAAGAGAAGCACCAATCATTCCGTATGCCACAAGGTACCATTTGGAAGAACGGTTACCCACATAATAACTTTCATTGGTAGCACCGCGCGAAGTAACCCATGTGATTCCGAATAATAAAACGGAATAGGCGATTACACAAATAAGAATTATTGTTGAAGACATTTCAGAAATAATAAATTATGAATTATAAATTATGTTATACTTTTGCACCTTATATTATAATACAACAAAGGAAACTAAATATTCATTATAATTACCCTTTTAAAAATAAAGTATATCAACAAAGATGTACACAACCTGAAACTTTGAACTTTGAACTAACATTATGTGTGGCATTGCAGGCGTAATTGCTTTTAATGAAAAAGGAAAGCAGTACTTATCGAAAATAGGTGTTGCAACCGCTTTGTTAAACAAGCGTGGTCCTGACGGAGAAGGATTTTACAAACAGGATAAAGTTGCATTTGGGCATCGCCGGTTATCTATTATAGATACCAGTTCGGCGGCTTCTCAGCCTTTTACTGATGCTTCAGGAAGATATACTATTGTATTCAACGGAGAGATTTTTAATTATCAGACCATAAGAAAACAACTCGAAAATAAGGGTGTTCATTTTAAATCTCACAGTGATACTGAAGTTTTACTATATCTTTTTATTCAGGAGAAGGAAAAATGTCTTGAAAGATTAGACGGAGAGTTTGCTTTCGCTGTTTACGACAATCAAAAGGAAGAATTGTTTGCTGCCCGCGACAGGTTTGGGATAAAGCCTTTCTATTATTATAAAGATGACAGTCATTTTGTATTTGCTTCCGAAATGAAAGCTATAATGGCTTTTGGTGTGCCTAAAGTAATTGATGAAGCTTCACTGCAATTGTATTTTCATTTAAACTACATACCTGCACCTTATTCAATATTTCAAAATGTTTTGAAACTTAATGCAGGCAGCTACCTTACTGTTAATTCGAAAAAGGAAATACATACAAAAGCATATTATTCTATTCCCTATAAAGAAAAATTAAATCATCATCCTGATTATGAATCAGCAAAAAAACAATTAAAACAGCTGCTCGAACATTCAGTTCAACAACGGATGATTGCCGATGTTCCGTTGGGTACATTTTTAAGCGGAGGAATTGATTCTTCAATCATAACTGCAATTGCCGCACATCATACCAAACATTTAAATACATTTTCTATTGGTTATAAAGACGAACCGATGTTTGACGAAACAGAATTCGCGCATCTGGTAGCTAAAAAATATAAAACCAATCATACCGTATTTGAATTAACGAATAAGGATTTATTTGCAAACCTTCATACAGTACTTGATTACATTGATGAGCCATTCGCAGATTCTTCCGCTTTGGCAGTGAATATATTAAGCATGCATACCCGAAAACATGTAACAGTTGCTCTTTCAGGCGATGGTGCCGATGAAATATTTGCAGGGTATAACAAACATGCTGCGGAATTAAGAGTTAGAGCAGGCGGCTTTGGTGCTAATCTTGTTAAATCAGCGCATCCGTTCTTAAATCAGTTGCCAAAATCGCGTAATAGCAAAGCTGGAAATAGAATACGACAACTGCATAAATTTTCGGAAGGGATGCGTATGGAAAATAAGGAAAGATATTGGCAATGGGCTAAATGGGCTGGCTTCGAAGGGTATGAAATATTTAAGAAAGATGATAAGGAGAGAAATAAGGAAGCAGAAAAAAGGAAGAAAGAGATATTGAAATATGTAAATGCCGATTATAATTCTATTCTGTTAACTGATTTGCAATTGGTGTTGGAAAACGATATGCTGGTAAAAGTAGATAGAATGAGTATGAGCCAGAGTCTTGAAGTTCGAGTTCCATTCCTTGATAATAAAATTGTTGATTTCGCTTTCTCGTTGCCTGTGAATTATAAGATTGACAGTTCTCACAGAAAAAAAATACTAAAGGATACCTTCAAAAGTTTCTTGCCGGAAGAGTTATTTAACAGAGGGAAAAAGGGGTTTGAAGTGCCATTATTAAAATGGTTTAAGACAGATTTAAAATCAATGATAGTAAATGAATTGTTGAGTGATGAATTTATTAAACAGCAAAACATTTTTAATATGGAAGAAATAAAAAATATAAAAATTAAATTATTCTCAAACAATCCCAATGATGCGGTAGAACAGGTTTGGGCATTAATAGTTTTCCAGTACTGGTGGAAAAAAAATATTCAATAATTTATGGTCAAGGTTTTAAGAATAATTAATCGTTTCAATCTTGGTGGTCCAACGTATAATGTAGCCTATCTAAGCAAATATTTGCCTTCCGAATATGAAACATTATTGGTTGGAGGCGCGAAAGATGACAGTGAAGAGAGTTCGGATTTCATTCTAAATGAATTGGGTTTAAAGCCAATTATTATTGAAGAGATGAAGCGTGAAATTAATCTAAGAAATGATTATATAGCATACAAAAAGCTAAAGAAAATAATAAAAGAGTTTAAACCGAATATAGTTCATACACATGCATCAAAGGCCGGTACTTTGGGAAGATTGGCTGCGTATAGCTGTGGTGTTAAAGTTGTAGTTCATACCTTTCATGGTCATGTATTTCATTCGTATTTCGGCAAGTTGAAAACAACATTTTATAAGTACATTGAAAGATATCTTGCAAAAAAGTCAACGGCAATAATTGCAATAAGTGAAATACAAAAGGATGAATTGGTTAAGCAGCATAGAATTTGTGAAGCCGAAAAAGTCCATGTCATTCCATTAGGATTTGATTTAGTCCGGTTTCATGAAAATCAAGAGATTAAAAGAGAAAATTTCCGAAAAAGGTATAATTTAGATTCTGATGAGATTGCTATATCGATTATTGGAAGATTGGTTCCAGTTAAAAACCATGTATTATTTCTTGAAGGATTGAAAATTGTTTCAGAAAAGACAACAAAAAAAATCCGGGCATTTATTGTGGGTGATGGGGAATCCAGGCAATTGATAGAAGCAAAAGCAAATGAGTTGAATGCTCCTTATATAGATGGTACTAAAAGCGATGAAAAAAAACTTTTAACATTTACTTCATGGATAAAGGAAGTTGATATTGTTCTGGCAGGAAGTGATATTGTCGCTCTAACATCTTTTAATGAAGGAACACCCGTTAGTTTGATTGAAGCACAGGCAGCCAACAAACCAATTGTTACTACCAATGTTGGCGGGATAGAAAATATAGTTATTGAAGACGATACAGCATTTTTGTGTGAAAACAACAATGTAAATGAATTTGCAAACCAATTGTTAAGACTGATTGAAAATGATTCTATAAGGCAGGTAATGCAAACCAACGGATGGATTCATGTAAAAGAAAAATTTCATTATACAAGATTATTAGTCGATGTGGATAACCTTTATAAAAAGTTGCTAACGCCATAGTGTTCTTATTATTTTATCGGTGTTTCAGAATATTTTTTTAACTTCGCACGTTTAAAAAAAAATATATGCGCAAATTACTCTATTTATCTGGATTGTTATTGTTTTTTTCAAGTTGTGCCTGGCTTAATCCAAGTATAATGCTTAAAACTGAAAAAGGATACCAATACTCTAAAAACCCTGATTCTACAAGAACATTGGATTATAAAATCTCTCCCAATGATATTATTTCTTTTAATATATATTCGAATGATGGATTTAAATTAATTGATTTAACTTCCTTAAATACTCAAAATATGGGTTATAGAATAGATATTGTCTTAACATACCTTGTAGAATCAGATGGAAATGTCAAATTACCAATTCTAGGACGAAAAAAAATAAGCGGTTTAACAATCCGTGAAGCTGAATTAATGCTAGAGGATAGCTATTCAGCCTTTTATATTAAGCCATTCGTTGAATTAAATGTAACAAACCGACGAGTAATTGTTTTCCCCGGTCAAGCAGGACAAGCGAAAGTAATTCCTTTATTAAATAATAATACTACTTTAATTGAGGCTTTGGCATTGGCGGGAGGAATCTTTGAAGACGGAAAAGCTAGACGTGTAAAGCTAATTCGAGACAAAGATGGCAAACATGATGTTTTTTTAATGGATTTATCAACTATTCAAGGAATAAAAGACGCAAGTACAGTTCTTCAGGCTAATGATATTATTTATGTTGAACCTAGGAAAAGATATAGTACCAAGTTCTTAATTGAAGCGGCTCCAATTTTAAGTCTTTTAACAAGTACGTTTATATTATATACTTATAGCAAGTCGGTTACGAAATAATTATTTGACGTAATAATGCTTAAAGAAAATATTTCCAACACCAATGATAGTTTTGAGCGTTATAAAGAGCGTCTTTCAAATTTTAGTGGTGAATTCGAACTTGGTTTATTTTTATTTTTAGCCAGGAAAAGCGTAATTTGGATAATTCTATTATTTTGTGTATCTTTTTTTTCTGCATATTTATATTTAAGATATACCCCTCCGGTTTATGAAGCTAGCAGCACTATTCAAATGCAATCGAACAATCAGGCAAAGCAAGTATTAAATGTTGATGCGCTTACTGAACCTGAAAATGGTCTGGCAGAAAGTGTCGAAATGTTGAGGTCAAAAGTTTTTTTTAAAAGAGTACTTTCCAGGCTGCCACTTCAGGTAAGCTATTATGCTGAAGGAACATTCAAGGTATTTGAATTATATAAAAGTTCCCCATATACTGTCGAGACAAAAATAAAAAATCCAGGAATTATTGGCTCAAAAATTTATGTCGATTTTGAAAACAATCATGAAGGAATCCTAAATTATACTTTTGAAGGTAACAAATATTCCAAAAGCTATCTTACTGATCAATGGATTGAGTTTCCAGAAATATTTATTAAGCTGAAAATTGAAAATTATGAAGATATTAAGAAACAACAAAACATTGTAAAGAAAAATGCATTCTTTTTTGTCATTAATGATTCAAACTCAATCATCGAGGAGTATTATCCATTTTTAGATGTCAAACTTCTTAGTGATCTTGCAAAAACTATCAAAATATCCTTTAAGGATAATAATCCTCAGAAGGCATCTGATATAGTTACATCTGTAACTGATGAATATAAAAGTCTTGAAGTTGAACATAAAGGAGAAAGTTCAAAAAGTGTTATTAATTTTATTAATACACAGTTGGATACTGTTTATATCCAATTAAAATCTTCGGAAGACACTATTCAGGATTTCAGAAAAAATAATAATGTTAATGAAAATGAGAGTGTAATACTATCTAACACCAATCGGATTAATTCATTAGAAGATCAAATAATTAGTTTGCAATTAAACGAAAATGTTTTAAACAATATTGAGAAAAATTTGCAAAATACAAAAAGTTCAGATACATACACTTTTCTTGCCTTGTTAGCAGGCTCTTCTGAGGAAGAGAGCGTAAAAACAGTAGTTGAAGATTTACACAGGTTACTTATCCAGAAAGAAGAAATGCTATTTGATGTAAAACCAAATACAGAGGCTACACGAGCGATCGATTTTCAAATTGATATACAGAAGAAACTATTGAAGGAAAGTTTAAAATCTTTACGTGAAAATATTCATTCAAGAGAAGAGGATTTAAAAAGCAAAGCAATTGATGTTGAAAAAAAAGATAATAAATTACCTCAAAATGAGGTCGAATACGGCCGTTTACAAAGACTATTTTCTATTAATGAAAAATACTATAATTTACTTTTAGAGAAAAAGACCGAATATTCAATTTCTAAAGCAGGGTTTGTTTCAACAATTTCAGTTCTTGAAAAAGCAGATATTCCAACGAGCCCTGTTTCGCCAAATCGAAAAACAACTTTTTTAGTTTATTTTGTTACGGCTTTGGTTATTAGTTTGCTAATTATTTTTTTTAGGTATTTATCTCATAATGAAATAAATTCTTTAAACGAAATTACAAAATACACTCATGCTTCTATTAGTATTTTGGGGATAATTCCTAAATGTAAAGTAGATATTCCCGTTTCCCAACTTTTAGTAGATAAAAGTCCAAAATCATTGATAGCAGAAGCTTTTAGATCTATAAGAACTAACTTGCAATTTATTTCAAATGAGCCAGGTTCTAAAATTATTGCTCTTACTTCTACAATATCTGGGGAAGGGAAAACATTTGTTGCAATCAACTTAGCTGGGATTATTGCTTTTTCGGGAAAAAAAGTTGTAATTATTGACTTAGATATGAGAAAGCCGAAAATACATATTGGTTTTGGTGCTGAAAATTCGATAGGAATGAGTACTTTATTAATTGGAAAAAATACTGTTAATGAAGCGATTCAAAAAAGTAATCTTGAAAATTTGGATATTATTACAGCCGGGCCAGTTCCTCCTAATCCATCTGAATTAATCATTAGCAAAAAAATGGATGAAATATTGGAATATTTAAAAACAATTTATGATGTAATAATAATTGATAATCCTCCTGTCGGATTAGTGAGTGATGGTATTGCAATGATTCAAAAGGCAGACTATCCAATATATATTTTCAGGGCTGATTATTCAAAAAGAAACTTTATTCAAAATGTTGACCGTCTTTTTAATGAAGCCAACATCCAACGTTTATCAGTTATGCTGAATGGAGTAGATATTGATAGAAAAAATTATGGTTATAATTACGGATACGGCTACGGGTATGGTTACGGTACAAGTTATGGTTATTATGACGACGATAAAGACAAATCAAGTAAGAAAAAATCATTTTTTTAAAAATAAAAATTTTGCTTAATGGAGATTATTTCAACAGGCCTGAATGGTTTATTTATAGTACAACCAAAAATATTTGAAGATAATCGAGGTTATTTTTTTGAATCTTATAATGAAGCTGATTTTAAAAAAAACGGGATAAACGAACCATTTATTCAAGACAATCAATCTCTTTCTCAAAAAGGCGTGTTAAGAGGCTTACATTTTCAAACCCCACCTTACGCTCAAGGAAAATTAGTCAGGGTTATTAAAGGTGCAGTTTTAGATGTAGCAGTTGATATTCGGAAAGAATCACCAACTTATGGAAAGCATTTTGATATTATTTTAAATGAAAAAAATAAAACAATGCTTTGGATTCCTATTGGTTTTGCACATGGATTTTTAACATTGGAAGACAATACAATATTTTCTTATAAATGTACAAATATTTATAACAAACTATCTGAAGACTCCATATTATGGGATGATAAGGATATTAATATTAATTGGAATATTGAAACACCTTCCTTATCGGATAAAGATAAAAATGGAAAGTCATTTAGAAATTTTATCAGCCCCTTTTAAAAGCGAATGAATCCTGTGCAACTTTTCGCTTCAATATTGCGTCTTCATTATACAAAATACTAAAGAATGAGTGATACTTTATATTTAACTATAGTTTATATCTCTTATTTTTTAAGCACATTCATCCTATCCTTTATGATTAATGGATTGTTTTTGAAATTTGCTTCAACATTGGGAATTCGAAATCCCAATGAATCATTTATCAGATGGAGTTCCGAAGCAAAACCTTCATTAGGTGGAATATCATTTTTTTTGATTTTTTTAATTTCCATTGCAAGTTATCCCATATTTTTTGAAGAGCATCAGGTTTTATTTAATAAACAATTATTAGGAATACTTGCTTCAACTACGTTGGCATTTGTGATGGGACTTTCAGACGATGCATATAATACCAAACCTCTTTTGAAATTTATTGTTCAGGTTTTATGTGCAATAATATTAATATCTACTGGTACTTACATTTCAATATTTTCAAATATTTATGTGAATTATTTTCTAACTGTTTTTTGGGTTGTCGGTTTAATGAATTCAATAAATATGTTGGATAATATGGATGCAATTACAGCAATTGTCTCCATTACAATTATACTTAATGCATTATTAATTTTATATTTAAATAGTGATGGTCGTAACATTCACATCATACTATTGATTGGAGTACTTGCAGCACTCTGTGGTTTTTTAATTTTTAACTGGCACCCAGCAAAAATGTTTATGGGCGATACTGGCAGCCAGTTTCTTGGTTTGTTTTTGGCTGCAATTGGAATTATTTACTTTTGGAACACCCCAGATGTTCACGCTAAATTAATTCAATCGAAACAATTTTTTGCTGCGATTCTTGCTTTTGCAATACCGATTATTGATACAACAATTGTATTTATTAATCGTATTTTAAAAGGGAAGTCGCCATTTATTGGAGGAAAGGATCATACAACTCATAGTTTGTTTTTTATGGGGCTAACCGAGAAACGTATTGCAATATTGTTTGCTGGAATTTGTTTTGTTTCTATGTTTTTTAATTTTCTAATAATAAAATATATCGAAACATGGACTTATATTGATATCGCATTATTTTCAATTTATTTCCTTTCTCTTTTCTGGTTCTTATTTGTCCCGACTCGTAAACATGGACATTAAATGCTTAAAAAAGGTTTATATAAAACACTTCAACTATTACCATCTTCTTTAAAGTTTATTATTGTAATTAGTTTAATTTTGATTACAATCAGTTTGATGGAATTAATTTTATATTCCAGTTCGAATAACAATTCAGACTCATTTACTGTTAATGAAAACTCAAAAACTTTAAACTTTCAAATTCCCAAGAACCTCAATTTTGCAGGTGAAATTGTTCCTCATGCAGATTTTAACAGTATGGCTGCTATGGAAAAAGAATTATTAAAAAGCACCTTTTGGCAGGCTCAAATTTTATTGCTGCACAAGCGAGCAAATCGCTGGTTTCCTTTAATAGAACCAATTTTAGAGCAAAATAATATTCCTGATGACTTTAAATATATTGCATTGATTGAAAGCCAGCTAACCAATATTGTTTCTCCTCAAGGCGCAGCTGGCTTTTGGCAGTTGATTATTCCTACGGCAAAAGATTATGGCCTCGAAATAAATGACGAAGTAGATGAGCGTTATAACGTCACTAAATCTACAGAAGCAGCCTGCAAATATTTTAACGAAGCATATAAACAATTTAATAATTGGACTTTGGTGGCAGCTTCTTATAATCTTGGAATGACTGGAGTGCAGGCGCAATTGGAAAAACAAAAAGTGAAAAATTATTACGATTTGAATTTGACTCAGGAAACTGGAAAATATATTTTCAGATTATTATCAATGAAGGAAATTATTTCCCGCCCAAAAGTTTATGGATTTTCGATTAGTAAAAAAGACTTATATCCTGTTGTGTTAACTAAAAAACTTGTAATTGATTCTACAATTCATGATTTGGCTGGTTTTGCTAAAAAACAAGGTGTGGATTATTTACTTTTTAAATTATTCAATCCCTGGTTGAAATCGAATTCTCTGACAAATAATGAAAAGAAAAAGTATAAGTTGGAAATTCCAAAGGGAAATGTTAATATTTATGATTGGGATATTAATTATGGCGGAAAAGAGGTAATTGCAAACAAAGATTCAATTTCTCTAATTAATACTAGTGCTTTTTATAATGACTCGATTGTTACTAAAGAATAATTTCAGACAAAAATCATTTAAGTTTTTTAATTAATGCTAAAACTAAATTTTAACCCCTTTCCAACTTTAGAAACAGAGCGAATAATTCTTCGTAAAATTTCGTTGAAAGATGCACCTGCGCTTTTCACAATTAGGGCAAATCCGGATGTGATGAAATACATTGCGAAGCCGGTGGCAAAGGAAATATCGGAAGTAAAAAGCTTGATAAATAAAATACTATACGGTATCAAATCAAATAATTCGATTACTTGGGGAATTGTAATGCGAAATCAGAAAAATATTATTGGAACAGTAAGTTTTCATAACATCGAAAAGCCTCATTTTAGGGCGGAAATAGGCTATCATATCCATCCGAATTTCTGGAATAAAGGAATATTGAGCGAAGTACTGCCTTCGATTATTGATTATGGCTTTAATAAAATGAATTTGTACAGTATTGAAGCGAAAATTGATCCAGAGAATATTAATTCTAAAAAATTACTTTTGAAAAACAATTTTATTAAAGAGGCATATTATAAAGGAAATTATTTTTTTAACGAACAATTTCTGGACACTGAAGTATATTCTTTATTGAAGCCAAATCAAATTTCCAGCAGCAGAAAGAGTGATTTTCGAGATTTGTTGTCATAAGTAACTGATATTTAACTACTAAATGTTTTTATTAGGACTAGAAAAGCAACTGCTTTTTCCAAAAAAGTAAAAGGAATTTTCAAAATTCCATTTGCCTTTTTGGGATATCTGTTTAACATTTTCAAAATGTCAGTTACCTTTTTGAGAATTCCGTTAGCCTTTTGTGTAATTCTATTTGCCTTTTTAGGATATCTATTTAGCATTTTCAAAATACAAATTACAATTTTCAGAATACCATTTACCTTTTCAAAGATTCCAACAGTTTTACGATAATGTTAAAAACTTTACACGGCTCATCTTGATACCTTTCGTATTTTTACCGCTATGGCAATGAAAAATAGGAGTATGATCAAGAGCGCAACAGCTGAGGTGGAAACTCCTTTGATGAAACAGTACAATACCATAAAAGGAAAATATCCTGATGCGTTACTTCTTTTTCGAGTTGGCGATTTTTATGAAACTTTTGGTGCCGATGCAATAAAAGCGGCCAACATACTGGGAATTGTGCTTACCAAACGAGCCAATGGAGCGGCTTCTTTTGTCGAGTTAGCCGGTTTCCCTTATCATTCTTTGGATTCCTATCTTCCGAAACTAGTGCGTGCCGGTCAGCGGGTTGCTATTTGTGATCAGCTCGAAGACCCTAAATTAACCAAGACGATTGTAAAACGGGGCGTTACCGAATTGGTTACTCCGGGAGTTTCTTACAACGAGAAAGTTTTGGATAATAAGGCAAATAATTTTTTGGCTTCTGTATATATCGATGCTAAAAATTCAGGTGTTTCTTTTCTTGATGTTTCTACCGGTGAATTTTTTGTAGCTCAGGGTAACCTTGAATATATTGATAAATTGCTTCAAAGTTTTCGTCCAAATGAAATTTTATTTCAGAAAAGTAAGAAGAAAATATTCGTTGAGAACTTCGGAGAAAAGTTTTATATCTACGGATTGGATGACTGGGCTTTCACTTCCGACTTCGGAACAAATATATTATTGAAACATTTCGAAGTTAATTCTTTGAAAGGATTTGGAATTGAAAACCTTGACTCTGCAATTATAGCTGCCGGCGCTGCATTGCATTATCTTGCAGATACAGCTCATGATAAAGTTAAACATATTTCCACAATTTCCCGTATCGAAGAAGAAAAATATGTATGGCTGGACAGGTTTACAATTCGTAACTTAGAGTTGTTTGGTTCACATAATGATAATGCAAAAACATTGATAGATGTAATAGATCAAACGGTTTCTCCGATGGGGGGAAGGATGATGAGACGATGGCTGGCATTGCCGTTAAAAGATAAAGCACCAATTGAAGAACGATTGGATGTTGTTGATTATTTTTTATCAAAACAGGAATTTAATGAAATTGTTACGGAACAAATTTCACTTATCGGAGATTTGGAACGCATCATTTCAAAAGTTGCTACAGCACGTATTTCTCCAAAAGAAGTGGTTCAGTTAAAACGGGCATTGACAGCAATAGAACCGATAAAAGAGGCTTGCGAGAATTCAAATAATAAATCGTTACAAAAAATTGCAGAACAACTCAATCCCTGTAAATCAGTTATAGAACGTATCGAAAAAGAAATAATGCCCGATCCGCCTTATCTTGTTAATAAAGGAAATGTTATTGCAAATGGAGTAAATGATGAACTGGACGCATTGAGAAAAATTTCAGGTTCTGGTAAAGATTATTTATTGCAGATTCAGCAACGGGAAATTGAACGCACAGGAATTACATCTTTAAAAGTAGCCTTTAATAACGTTTTTGGTTATTATCTGGAAGTCACAAATTCACATAAAAATAAGGTTCCAGCCGATTGGATGCGTAAGCAAACTCTTTCTAATGCTGAGCGTTACATAACTCCTGAACTTAAAGAATATGAAGAAAAAATATTAGGAGCAGAAGAAAAAATTCTTGCTCTGGAAGTAAAACTATTTAATGATTTGGTAATTTCATTAATGGATTTTATTCCAACTATACAGTTGAATGCATCGCTAATAGCTCGTTTGGATTGCATGCTTTCATTTGCGACTATTGCTCAAAAGAATAATTACGTGCGACCTCATCTTCTCGAAAATGATGTTTTAGATATTAAAGATGGCCGTCATCCTGTCATTGAAAAGCAGTTGCCGACAGGTGAGGTGTACATTACAAATGATGTTTATCTTGATAATGAAAAACAACAGATTATAATTATCACAGGACCCAATATGTCAGGTAAATCAGCACTGTTGCGCCAAACGGCATTAATAGTATTGATGGCGCAAATGGGAAGTTTTGTTCCTGCAAAGCATGCTAATCTTGGATTGGTGGATAAAGTGTTTACCAGAGTAGGCGCTTCGGATAATATTTCTTCAGGCGAATCCACTTTTATGGTGGAGATGAATGAAACAGCCTCTATTCTGAATAACCTGTCAAATAAGAGTTTGATTTTACTCGATGAAATAGGTCGAGGAACAAGCACGTACGACGGTATTTCAATAGCTTGGGCAATAGCTGAATTTATTCACGAAAATCCTTTAAAAGCAAAAACTTTGTTTGCCACTCATTATCATGAATTGAATGAGATGACTAATTCAATGCCTCGTATCAAAAACTTTAATGTTTCTGTGAAAGAAGTTGGAAACAAAGTCTTGTTTATGCGGAAATTAGTTGCAGGAGGCAGCGAACATAGCTTTGGAATTCATGTGGCAAAAATGGCTGGTATGCCGCGAATAGTATTGGACAGGGCAAACGAGATACTTGCTCAACTTGAAAAAACAAAAGATTCAGGTGGACGACAAGAGATAGGGGAGGGCAAGGAACAGAAATTAAAAAACAAGAATGAGGAAGGCTGGAAGACTACAACGAAAAGCCAAAGTGCAACATCAGATAATTTACAATTAAGTTTTTTTCAATTAAACGACCCTGTTTTAGAAAATATAAAGGAGGAGCTGCAAAAAACAGATATTAATACATTAACACCTGTTGAAGCTTTGATGAAGCTGAATGAAATTAAAAAAATGATAGGAGGCTAAACACCTTCAAACTCAGGTTCCCAGGCAAAAAACAATTCTTTCAAATATTTGTTTTCATCCTTGGTGAGCTTTTTATCTGCCATAACCATTTTTACGGCGTAATTTAAAAAGTCGGTACGTTCCTCTACTGTGGAGTCTTCATAAAAGTCATTCATTGCATTATTGAAGTGCAAAAAATAGTCTTCTTTAGGTAAATTACTTAAAATGTCCATTTCGTGATCTAAATTGAAACGAAAGGGAAAGGAATCTTTCAAATAATTTACAATTACCTTTCCTTCCGCGGGGTCAAACTTACCATCTACCTGTGACAGTATAACCAACATGTGGTATCCTGCCATTACTTTATTTAATTTTGTCATTGTTGTTTTATTTGAATGTTTAAATGTACGGACAAAATTTAATTAAAGAATATGATATTTATCAACATTAATTTTACGATTTTACAGAAATAATTTTGTCGGTTTAAAAATTTACTTACTTTTGCAGTCCGAAATTCAAGCGAAAGTAGCTCAGTTGGTAGAGCGCGACCTTGCCAAGGTCGAGGTCGCGGGTTCGAACCCCGTCTTTCGCTCCAAGAGAATACCTTCTCTGAATAAGAGGAGGATTTTTTTTGACTGCCGAGAAAAAATGCCCAGGTGGTGGAATTGGTAGACACGCAGGACTTAAAATCCTGTGTCCATTGCGGACGTATCGGTTCAAGTCCGATCCCGGGTACAGAGCCGGACTTTTCGAAGAAATTTTGAGAAGTTCGGCTTTTATTTTTCTCCAAATCCCTTGCTAAATCAGCAATACAGAGGATCACTGAATTTACAACCGGGGTTCGATAATTATCTTTTTTAGCATCATATACCAAACCGTTCGGAAATAAGGTATTTTGCAAAATCTGTTTTTGGTAGAAATCTCCAGACTCCCATATAGGAGCGAGGTTTGAAGCTAATTTAAGAGAGTAATTTATCAGTTCTTTAGGGTTCGATAATTTTTTTTCGAGTGATTCAATTTGTTTCAAAATGGACTCTTTTTTTGCATTCATTTCTGCCGAAAATTCCTCGTAAATATCAAAACTTACATTTCCTAGGGCATGTCTTTTTCTCAAGTTGTAAAATTCAGCCTCCACTTCGTTTAGTTTTAAACCAAGCATTTTTTTCTCGCTGGTATTGCTTTCTGTTAAATTTTGCCAAGTATACCCCAATTGAATGCTCAACGGTTCTATAAAAGTGGAATCAATTGTATATGCCTTAAGTAAATCCTTAAACCTGTCGTGCATTATTTTAACACTCCGATTTATTTTTACCCCTGTTCTGTTCACTTTATAATAGTAAAGGCCTTTCTTCTTTACTAAATAGCCTGTAAAGGGAGCACCACTATCCGCATCCTTTACAAAAATCTTTAACGGAAGATAATCATTCGCCTTATGACTACTGTACCCATCTGTTTTCTTTTGCTCATTTGCTCTTAAAAATAAACTCTGTTCAATCAATGCAGGATGATTCCCTTTGATGACCTCGCCATTGAGTAAATTATGCGCCATAAAACCACAATAGAAAGGATTCCTAAAAATTTCCGTCAATGTCTGTTTTGCCATTTTCATACCCAATCCATTCAACTTCCCAATAATTTGCTCATAGGTCATTCCCTTTGCACGCCAATTAAAAGCTAGGTTTATTAACTCCCCCTTTTCATTTATTATAATGGTTTGCTTTACGGCACCCTTAACAAATGAATAGCCAGTTGGTGCAGGACCAATCCATTCTCCCCTCAACAATTTTTCACGCATTCCGTCAATAGTCTTCTGTCTGCGCAAGTCATTGTCGTATTTTCCGAAAATAAATTGGATGTTCTGTTGAAGGGTTCCTGAATGAGAATTAGTATCTATTGGTTGGGTAACAGCAACAATATTTACTCCGGTTTTCTTCAGTTCACTTGCGATATAAATTGCACTATCTCCCGTTCTGCTGAAACGATCAAGGCTATATACTAAGATAAATGAGATCTTTGCTTTACTCGCTTTAACAAAATTGAGCATGCGGTTGAATTCTTTTCGCTCATCACTCTTTGCACTCTCAAATGTTCCTCCAAAGTAACCTTTGATGACAAATTGATTTTTTTGTGCATATTCTGTACAGAACTTTTTCTGCCATTCCAGACTTTGGTTGGTATCCATCTGCTCCTTGGAACTAACCCTTGTGTATATTACACAATTTTGAACACCGATTATTTTAGCGTCATTGCTTTTACCCTTGGCAAACTGATTAAGCAACATTTCGTTTTTTGATATTTTCTTTTCCTTCATCTTTATCATATTTTAATTTGTGATTTCTGTTTATTTTTTCTTCAGATGTTTGTTTTTCCTTTTTGTAGAGCTCATAAAACAGAATAGATAATTTCTCTATTGTTTGGATAGCTTCTTCAGCTTGCTCATCCGAATAATTTTCTAATCCTTTACAATTTCTTAATTCTTCTTTTGTTAATCTTTTGTATTTTTTTACATTATTTTGGTTTGACATTTAAAATAGCTACTTCGCTCTCTTCTGTGATGTGCAGTAAAAAAGCATTGTTGTTTGCTATGGTCTGTGGTGTGCAGTTTCACGTATTTAATTTTTTTGTGCTAATCGTGTTTATTATTAAATCTCCTTTTATTGTTTTTGTATAAGTTGTCTTGCAATTGGGAGCAAATACAATATTCTTAATAAAGTCCTTTATCTCCGATTCCTTTATTTTCTTCTCCCGCTCTGTTTTGATAATTTTAGTATCGGTTCCTTTATCGTAATTGAGGGTAATATTTTTATAATCCTTATTTTTCAATTCCCTTAATAGCATTTTCTCTTCTTCGTTAAGTATGGAAAATATTAGTTCCCGCCCTCGTTTATCATCTTCTGCAATAAAATCAATGATGAATTTTGTAACGGAAATATAAATGTGTGGTTTTCTAATGGTGTTGTTCAATACATCATCTTTATTTATACCAGCCCCCCATTTGTCAAAAGTGACTAGTAAATCCCATTGAAAGGGAAGGCATTCCCCTTTCTCAAAAAAACCTATGCCTATTTCTGATTTTTTTTTGTCTATCGCTTCAAAAACAATCAACTCAAGCAAAGGTCTCTGTTTAGAGAAGAGACTACTTATTTTATCAATAATTACAGGATTCTTGAGCGCCTCAATCAGAACAGTTTTCATTTCATCTGACTGAGTGTTTTTGGTATAATGGTCTAACAAGCCATTTATAAGTTCAGGATCTTCTTTCGCTCTATCCATAGATATGCCGAGATCGTGTGGGGTAAACAGAAATTCCTTTGCCTTCTTAATATCTTCATAAGGATATCCTAATTCCCGGAGCGAAATGACAATTTTCATCCATAGGAATTCAACAAAATCAAGCTTTACCCATTCTCGCTTGACGCCTTTAGATGTTGCCGTTTCAACGGAAGGTGTAATTCCTAATTCTTTCCATTGTTGATGCAACCTTGGAGATATTTTAAGGTCCCGATTTAAAAACTGCTTTTTTGACAAGGCAGTATATTGCGGGAAATAATCCGCGAAATCCATTTTTGAAAGGGCTTTTAGGAAACTTTCTGAATTTTTTGTAGCACTCATAGTTTTTATTTGAATGCAAATATATACAATATATTAGATATACCCACTATGGTATTAATAATATTTTGTAATTTTGCACTGTTATTAATTAATAAGAAATACAAATGCCAACATTAACTAAAGAGAATTATCCCCACAACGCAAAAATTACAGCATTTTATTGCAATTGGTGTAATACGAAATCATATGCAAAATATAAAACAGCAAAATATTGTTCCGGCCTCTGTCGGCACAATGCATATTTAAAGCGGAAAGAAATTGAAATAAATGAAAAACGTGATTATCACAGAAAAGTCACGGAAAAATCACGTGATTTTAACGGAATTCAAAATTCAAAAGCAAAAAAACGTAAAAGCGAAAAAATTGTGGGCTGCAGAAATGTCCAACAATACTTCTCTGAAATGAATATTAATATCACATTAAAATCATTAAAGGAAATGAAGATTTATGAATCAATGCAAATTGGTGAAAATACAATAACGCGAAATAGTGTTATGTCATGGCTGGTAGAGAGGTGAGGAATTCAATAATTTTGCATTGGTTGGAAATTCTCAACTTCTTTGATTATTAAAAAATTTCAATTTGTATTATAATAACCATTATCACTTTTATACTAAAAAGTTGGGAAATGAATACAGTGTGTATTTCCAGAGATTTTATCGAAATGATATGCTCAATTACACCGAAATATCCGCCTTTCCACCTTATCATCAAAGGAACAAGAGATTTTAAGGATGTTTTTCGGAATTGGAATTAATAATAATTTATCTAATGATGAAATTGGAACAAAACTTAATCTGACAAGAGAGCGTATCAGACAGATAAAGGATAGAGCAATAATAAGATTACGTCAGTCTTCGAAAACAAAAATATTAAAATCTTATTTACAGTGAATATGTTCCTATTAAAGTGCAAAACCTATAAGAGTATTCAAGTAAAATGGTTTCATTTCATAAAGATCAATTTCCTTTATGTGCCCATTTGCCAATAGATATTCAGTTATAAAACTTTGAATAGGCATTTTCTTAAAAGTATTAGGTGTTGAATTTGATTTTATTTCGATCAATAATTGATTATTTACCATTCCAAAATCGCTATTATCAATTAAGCTTGAATATTCAAATACAGTGTTCCGGAAATCAGGTCCTATATTTGTTATATAAGTAACTATCTTTTCTGAAAGCCCTGTCGTGATTTCTATTTCAATTTCATGCAGTAAATTTTTAACTTCAAGTGTAGGCGTTTGTTCTGGCTGAATAATCTCAAGATCAATATCAACTAAAAATAAATTTATTGTGTTAAATCCTTTTGAAATGGCAGTACCTCGCGCAAGAACAACAATGTCTTGATGCTTTGATAAAGCAATATTATTTAGAACATAAGTAATCCAATAATCACTTTCTACTCTCCCAAAATAAATATCAAAATATTTAGCGGTTGACATTATTGTTTCTTTGAATACTTCTTTGTTTTGATGTAGTTTCATAATTAATTGATTGCTCACTATAATCTTGGCTCCTTCAAGTTTCAAAAATTGAGATTTAGTAAAACAAATTAAAGTTATTAGCGATTAAATGGATATTTTCGGTGTAATTGAGCATATCATTTCGGAGCAAATTGAGTAGTAAAAGTTAAGCTCTTTATTAGTTACAATAATTGATTGGAGATTTCGGACAAATTGAGCATAGTATTTCGGTTTAAAGTGAGCAGTGTAATTCGGAGTAAATTGAGCACTCCGTTTCGGAGCAAATTGAGCACCGTATAAGAAGCTAGAAAAAGTTACGATAGTTGACATAATTTTTACCTTGTTGGAATAAACTTCCATTACAAAAGTAATCATTATGGCAAACAAAACTATCGATATGAATAAAATTCGTCAAGTGCTCAGGATGCACACCCAAGGGAAAAGCAAGTTGTTAATCAGTCAACAGGCAGGTGTAGCACGTAACACAGTATCAAAATACATTCAACAGTTTCATCATTTGCGGATGACAAGCGCAGAAATGAGTTTGTTAAACGACCATGATTTAAATAAACTATTTAGTATAGAAGTTCCTTTGATTCCAACACAAAGGGAAAAAGACCTTCAACTTTTCTTACCAAAAGTAGAACGAGAAATAAAGCGCACAGGAGTTACCTTACAGATGATGTGGGAGCTATACAGGAGTCAATTTCCATCTGGTTACGCAAAGACTCAATTCTATCACCATTATAATAAATGGGTCAAGAAAACATCTCCGTTAATGCACATGATACATAAAGCGGGTGATAAAATGTATGTTGATTTTGCCGGTGAAAAACTGTATACAGTTGATAAAGAAACAGGAGAATTGCTTTCAGCAGAAGTGTTTGTAGCGATACTTGGAGCAAGTCAACTAACATATGTTGAAGCCACATCCAGTCAAAAGAAAGAAGACTTTATCATCGCTTGTGAAAACGCACTCCATTATTACCAAGGAGTGCCGTCAGCAATCGTACCAGACAATTTAAAGTCAGCAGTAACAAAAAGCAGTAAGTATGAACCGACACTTAATGAAACCTTCGCTGACTTTGCAGAACATTACCAAACAGCGTTATTGCCAGCACGCGCTTACCGCCCTCGGGATAAATCCTTAGTAGAAGGAGCTGTAAAGATTATTTATAATCGAATCTATACAGTCATTCATAACAAAACATTTTTCTCTTTAGAAGAGCTAAATCATGCCGTCTGGCAGGAATTGGAACTACACAATAATAGGCTGATGAAAGGCCGAAGTTTTTCACGAAAGCAGCAGTTTGATGAAGTTGAAAAAGCTTCATTAATGCCTCTGCCTCTCTTTCGTTACGAATTTAAGAAACAGCAGATTTTAACCGTAATGAAAAACGGACACATCTGTTTAAGCGTAGATAAACATTATTATAGCGTTCCTTACAATTACATCAGCAAGAAGGTAAAGGTGATTTATTCACCTACAAAGGTTGAAATTTACTATCGGTTTGAAATGATTGCTTCTCACGACCGAATTAAAAGTCCATACAATTATACAACAGTAACTGACCATCTAGCCTCTGCTCATAAGTTTGTAAGCGAATGGACACCTGAAAAGTTTATAGCCTGGGCTGAAGCCATTCACCCGGATGTAAAAATGTTTATTACTAATATTCTTGAAAGGAAAAAACATCCCGAACAAAGTTATAAATCATGTATGGGGGTATTAAGTTTTGAAAAGAAAGTGGGGAAAGAAAGGCTTATTGGCGCTTGTCAAAGAGCATTGGATTATGGCATTTACAATTACAAAATCATTCAAAATATACTTGATACAAGAATGGACCAGTTTAGTAACACCGAAAAGGAAGAACAACTTACTATTCCTGACCATGAAAATATCAGAGGAGAAGAATATTATCAATAACAATAAACAATTAATAATAATTAAGAACAAACAAAATGAACGAAGAAACAATTAAACAAATGAAAGACATGAAATTATCAGGAATGGTTCGTGCCTTTACAACAAGCCTAGAAAATGAACAACTGAATAAGTACACTCCAGATGAAATGGTAGCCTTTCTAATTCAGTCGGAATGGGATGATAGGCAGAATCGAACCACCCTTCGGCTGATTACAAACGCTCGTTTTCGCTATAATGCAAGTATTGAATCGTTGCATTATAGCAACAATCGCAACTTAGATAAAAATCAAATTTTACGCTATGCTGACTGTTCTTACATCAAGACATATGAAAATATTTTCATTACAGGAAGCACAGGTATTGGCAAAAGTTATATCGCCACTGCACTTGGAAATCAGGCTTGCATACTTGGTTACAAAGTAATGTATGCCAATACAAGCAAACTATTCTCCCGATTAAAAATGGCCAAAGCCAATGGGCTTTATGTAAAAGAAATGGCTAAGATAGAACGTCAGGATCTACTTATACTTGATGATTTTGGCTTACAACCTTTAGATACTACTAACCGTAATATACTTATGGAAATTATTGAAGATCGTCACGGGAAAAGTGCAACTATAATAACATCACAGCTTCCTGTAAGCAAATGGCATGAAGTTATTGGTGAACAAACAGTGGCAGATGCTATTTTAGATAGAATAGTGCACAGTGCTTATCGTATAGAAATTAAAGGTGAGTCACTCAGAAAAAAAAATGAAGTTCAAATAAATAAGGAAATAATAAATAACATTAGCGTTTTGATGTTGTAAATAAAAGTT
>CAIQBY010000057.1 GCA_903870175.1 uncultured Bacteroidota bacterium | reverse complement strand
TGAATTTTGCATCCATAGTCCAAAATAATTGCCCTTATTAATTAAACACTACCTTCACCCGAAATTAAATAAAATCAATACCATAAATTATGAAAGCGAAAAAAGTAAAACCTGTGAAGAAACCACAGATGAGTCTTCAGGAATATTTACATAAGCTGTTCAGTATTCCCGTAATGGGCGGTCGCGATTTTATTCCCCTTCGCGAAGTAACGCATTTAGACCTGAACAACAAACTCCTCATCATCAATATGTGCGATCTCTCCACGCTTTCAATTGATAGAACAATGATATCACTGAATGAACTCATGCCCGAACCGCATTTTATTATGACACATGCAGGATACATCGTCAATCTGCATTATGTGCGAAAGCACCGCCCCGGCAAAGATGGCATAGGTCTAAAATTATCAACAGGCAAAATAATTCCCATTTCAGATATTCATCAACAGGCAGTCAAAGAGGCACTCGATGATTTTTCATTACACATACTTCCAAGGCCTAATAAAATTTGAACAGACCATTACTCGTCAATTAATATTCGCATTTATATAATTAGTATGCACAGTCTCACCACTTCACAAAACAGAAAAATCTTTACCCCAAAAAACAAAAATCTTTTATTTATAAACAAGTCTTTGTAGTTATGTATTAATATCTAAATTTGTCATCTTTGAAAAACAGAAATAAACTAAATGGATAATTTCATAGTATCGGCTCGCAAGTATCGTCCGGCAACGTTTAATACGGTTGTGGGGCAGGCGCATATAACCAATACGCTGAAAAATGCCATTAAAACAGGGCATCTTGCACAGGCATTTTTGTTCTGTGGTCCGCGTGGAGTAGGGAAAACAACGTGTGCAAGGATTCTGGCAAAGACAATTAACTGCACGAACAGGACAGAAAATACAGAGGCTTGTGATGAATGCGAATCGTGCAAATCGTTTAACAGCGGTGCTTCGCATAATGTGTTTGAGCTGGATGCGGCGTCGAACAATTCGGTAGATGATATAAGAAACCTGATAGACCAGGTGCGGTATGCGCCACAGCTTGGTGCTTATAAAGTATATGTGATAGATGAGGTGCACATGCTGTCGCAGGCGGCTTTCAATGCTTTTTTGAAAACGCTGGAAGAGCCTCCGAAACATGCGATATTTATATTGGCTACTACGGAGAAGCATAAAATAATTCCTACTATTTTGTCGCGTTGTCAGATATTTGATTTCAACAGAATTCAGATTGAAGATATAGCGCATCATCTGGCGTTTATTGCGAAGAGTGAACATATAACTGCCGAGCCGGAAGCATTGCATATTATAGCTCAGAAAGCTGACGGAGCGTTGAGAGATGCGTGTTCGATATTCGATCAGATTGTGAGTTTTGCCGGCAACATGGTTACTTACAAGGCGGTGATTGATAATCTTAATATTCTTGATTATGATTATTATTTTCAGATTACGGATGCTATCATCGGCGAAAATATTCCGCAGGCTTTATTGATTTTCAATGATATTTTGAATAATGGATTTGACGGTCATAATTTTATTGCAGGACTGGGGGATCATTTCCGGAATTTGCTGGTGAGCAGGGACGGAGAGACGGTTCAACTGCTGGAAGTAGGCGGTAACATAAAGGATAAATATAAAGAACAATCGGGAAAATGTTCGCTGGCATTTCTGGTAAAGGGCCTGACGATACTGAACCGAACGGATATAAATTATAAGAGCAGCAAAAACCAGCGGCTGCAGGTAGAGTTAGCGTTAATGCAACTTTGTTCTATCAACTCCATAGGGACTGATACCGAAAAAAAAAATGACTTAATTAAGCCTCCGGCAAAGAAAGAAGGGCAGGAAACGAAGAAAGAGGAGCCTAAAGCGGAGATTCAAAAACCAATACCAAAGATTCAGGAACCTTTGGCAGGTGCGGCTTCGCCATCAATTGCAAGTCAGCCACCGATAGTAAAAAAGCCGTTGATAAAAACGGCTTCGCCTTCCATCAATCAACATCTGAATACTGACAAATCACCGGAACAGGCTGCTGCGAAGGGGAAAGAACAGAATGCTATTAACGGCAATCAGGCTTCCGAAAAATTCAGTCAGGAAGTTTTGGAATCAACATGGATTAAATATGCGACTGAATTAAAGACAAAAGGCAAGACCAGTTACGGAGTTGCATTGTTAAGCAAAACCCCTGTGTTGAAGGAAGAATCGGTTATTGAATTTTCGATTACAAGCAAAACGATGGAGGAAACTATCAATGAAGATAAAATGAATTTGCTTGGTTTCCTTAGAAAAGAATTAAATAATTATTCGATAATGATAAATCTGGTGATGACAACATCGGAAGAAAAAACAAATCTGTACACCGCAACTGACCGCTACAAGAGGCTTTTAGAAAAATATCCTGACTTAAGTAAATTCCGCCAGGCATTTGATTTGGATATCGGTTACTAATTTTTTGTCGCTAATAGTAATGTTTATTTGCTTTTTCCTTAATTAGTTTATAACTTCACTCTCTCAAATTATTGATATGACTAATAAATATATTTTCGGCAATGGAAAGTTTCAGAATGATTAATATCCTTTTAGTAGAAGACAACCCCGGAGATGTAAGGCTGACGCAGGAAGTATTGAAGGAAGGTAAAATAAAGAATACGCTTAACATAGTGATGGATGGAGAAGAAGCGCTTGATTATCTGCATAAAAGAGGAAAACATACTGCTGCTGAAACACCGGATATTGTGCTGCTTGACCTTAATTTACCAAAGATTGACGGTCGTGAAGTGCTGGCACATATAAAAAACGAACCTAAATTAAAACGAATTCCTGTAATAGTACTTACTACTTCGGATGCACAGGCAGATATACTGAAGATGTATGATAATCACGCGAACTGCTATATAACAAAGCCTGTTGATTTTTCACAATTTATTAATGTGGTAAGATCGATAGAAGATTTCTGGCTGACAATAGTTCAGTTGCCGCCGAATGAATAATCTTATTTAATAAATCAAAGTTATTCATCGCCGTGATTGAACCGCCTAAAGATGCCGAGTTAATTAAATTCAAAAAACATATTTTCTGGTTCGACTCCAATGAGATTCTTTATTCAAAATCCATTTCCAGCGATTTGACAAGTATAGAAGATATAAGGGAATTCACCGAATATTTTATTGAACGGTTGCAGGGCAAAAAGGTTTGTATCCTCCTTGATTTTTCAAACGTATCTCAATCAACAAAAGAAATAAGAGATTATGTATCAAGCCAATTCCCGAAAATTGCATTAGCAGTTGCAATGGTTTCAAAAACACCGCTTGGACGAATGATGGCAAACTTGTTTTTTAATTTGAAAAAGAATCCTTACGCAACAAAAATGTTTAATAATGCAGATGAGGCTCAAGAATGGTTAAAGAAATATTTACTGGGTTAAAGAAACGAGTGGATAACGAGAAATTTAACTTTCTCATTTAGAATGAAATTACAGATAGCATCTTACTCAATAGTCAATAAAATAATGCTGATGCTTGTTGTAGCATCGGTCTATTTTTTTGTAGGGCAGGATGGCTTTTGGCTTGCAATAGGAAACGACAATGTTAT
>CAIQBY010000056.1 GCA_903870175.1 uncultured Bacteroidota bacterium | reverse complement strand
TTTGTGGCTCAATCGAAGGTGGAGGTTCATTATTCGGGCATGCCATACATCAGGACTGCTGTGGCAAGGAAGATAAAGGACGAGATGACGCTGTTTATGATTCTGGCGCTGATTGTTACGGGGATTATTCTGTTTTTGTTTTTCAAATCGGTGCTGCCGGTGGTGTTCTCGCTGGCGGTGGTGTTTGTGGGCGTTATCTGGTCGGTGGGTTTTCTGGTGGTTATTGGTTATCAGGTGTCGGTACTTACGGGATTGATTCCGCCTTTGCTGATTGTTATCGGGGTTCCGAACTGCATCATGCTGCTGAATAAATATCATCATGAATATAAAATACATGGGAATCAGATAAAATCGTTGTCGCGGGCGATAGAGAAAGTGGGTGTTTCGTTGTTTCTGGCGAATGTTACTACTTCTATCGGGTTTGCGGTTTTCTGTTCGACAGACAGTAAACTGCTTTTCGAATTCGGTCTGGTTTCGTCCATCAGCGTAATGTTTACGTATTTAATTTCGATGATGCTGGTGCCTATTGTGTTTAGTTTTCTGCCGCCGCCATCTGTTCGCCACGTAAAACATCTGCAATCGAAAGTGATAACTAAAGTGCTGGAGAAGGTGAATTATATTGTTCATCATCACCGTCCGAGAATTTATATTACGGTGATTGTAATATTGGTTGTTTCTATTTTCGGAGTGATAAAAATATTGCCTCTTGGATATGTGGTGGATGATTTGCCGAAGAAAGATCCGGTGTTGATGGATTTAAAATATTTCGAGAAGAATTATCATGGCGTTTTGCCTTTTGAGATAAGCATTGATACTAAAAAACCGAATGGGGTTTTTGCTGACGGAGGACGGACTCTTTATAAAATAAATAAGCTTCAAAAATTATTTCTGCAGTATCCTGAATTCTCGAGAGCGGTGTCGGTGGTGGAAGGAATTAAGTTTTTCAATCAGGCATTTAATGACGGTAAACCAAAACAATATCGGTTGCCGGGAGCAATGGATTTGCAAAAGCTATCAGACTTTGCGGGTTCGAACATGAAAGGGAAAGGCAGCCAGTTTGTAGCTTTTATTGACAGTACCAAACAATATACCCGGATAAGTATTCAGATGAAAGATTTGGGTTCTATCCGGATGGCCGGATTGATAGATACGCTGAAACCGCGTGTGGACAGTATATTTAACTATGATTATGAAAACAGCAAATGGCTTGCTGCTGATAAAAATTATAAGGTAGTGATTACCGGAAACAGTTTAATGTTTCTGAAAGGAAATGCATTTCTGGTGGAGAACCTGCTGGAATCGGTATTGCTGGCAATTGTATTAATAGCGATAGTAATGTTTATGCTGTTTATGTCGCCAAGGATGGTGCTGATTTCGGTGATACCAAGTCTTGTACCGCTGATAATAACAGCAGGATTAATGGGCTATTTCGATATTCATTTAAAACCTTCTACCATTTTAATATTCAGTATTGCATTTGGTATTTCGTCGGACGGAACTATGTATTTCCTAACAAAATACCGTCAGGAATTAAAAAATCATAATCATAATATTTCCAAAACTGTTTCGCTGGCAATAAGGGAAACAGGCGTGAGTATGATATATACAGCTATTATTTTATTCTGCGGATTTGGAATATTTTCGGCATCCAATTTTGGCGGCACACAAGCTTTGGGTATATTAATTTCTGTAACTTTGCTATTAGCATATTGTTCGAATCTGGTATTGTTGCCTTGCTTTTTATTGTCACTGGAGAAACGATTGACAACAAAAGCATTTTTGAAAGAACCATTGATTCAGGTTTTTGATGAGGAAGAAGATATTGATTTGGATGAGCTGAAAGTGAAAGATTGAAGTGAAAATTTGACAATTTGAAGATTTGAAAATGCGTTTAACAATTAAACAATATAGCAATTAAGCAATAAAATTAAATGAAAGGAATAATTTTAGCCGGTGGATCCGGAACCCGTTTACATCCTTTGACACTTGCAGTCAGCAAACAGCTAATGCCGGTGTATGATAAACCAATGATTTATTATCCATTGTCAGTATTAATGATGGCAGGTATTTCGGAGGTGTTAATTATTTCTACTCCCCATGATTTACCTCATTTTGAAAGACTGCTGGGAGATGGAAATAATTTAGGCTGTAAGTTTAGTTATGCCGTTCAGGAAATACCAAACGGACTGGCTCAGGCATTTGTAATAGGCGAAAAATTTATCGGTACTGATAAAGTTGCTTTGGTGCTTGGAGATAATATTTTTTATGGGGCAGGCTTGGGACGCCTGTTGCAGCAACATCAGAATCCTGAAGGCGGAGTGGTATTTGCATATCATGTTTCGGACCCTGAAAGATATGGAGTTGTGGAATTTGATGCTGATGGAAATGCAATGTCGATAGAAGAAAAACCTGCAAATCCAAAATCAAACTATGCTGTTCCCGGTTTATATTTTTATGATAACAGTGTAGTGCAGGTTGCCAAAACACTAAAGCCAAGCCCCAGAGGTGAATATGAAATTACAGATGTAAATAAATATTATTTGCAACAGGGAAAATTAAAAGTCGGTATCCTTGATAGAGGAACTGCCTGGCTGGATACGGGTACATTTGCTTCGCTGACACAAGCCGGACAATTCGTGCAGGTAATAGAAGAACGTCAGGGATTAAGTGTTGGCTGCATCGAAGAAGTTGCATATAGAATGGGATATATAAATAAAGAACAATTATTAAAACTTGCCGAGCCTTTGATGAAAAGCGGCTATGGAGCTTATTTGATAAAAACGGCAGAACATTAAGACAGTTTGAAAATAAAACAATAAAATCATATAACAATATATACTAGATGACTAAAATTTTAATTACAGGTGGGGCGGGATTTATTCCAAGTTGTTTAGCTGAAAAGCTAGCTGAGAAAAAAGAACACCAAATAGTTATTGTAGATAATTTTTTGACAGGCAGAATTGAAAAAATTCCAGTATCGAAACATGACAATATTAAATTTATAAAATGTGATGTAAATAATTTCATGGATATTTCGGGTGTATTTTATGCCTACCAATTTGATTATGTTTTTCATTATGCTGCAATGGTTGGTGTAAAACGCACTCAGGAAAACCCTGTAAGTGTATTGGAAGATATAGGCGGGATAAAAAATGTTTTGAATCTTTCAAAAAATACTGGCGTAAAACGTGTTTATTTTTCTTCTTCTTCGGAAGTTTATGGTGAACCTGTTGAGTTTCCACAGAACGAAAATACTACACCATTAAATTCACGTTTACCTTATGCTATAGTTAAAAACGTTGGAGAATCATATTTAAAATCTTACAAACAGGAATATGGTTTGGACTATACTATTTTCCGTTTCTTTAATACTTTCGGACCTAAACAAAGCAAGGATTTTGTTGTTTCGAAATTCATCTCAAGTGCTCTGACAAATAAAGATATTACTATTTACGGTGACGGAAAACAAACCCGTACTTTTTGTTTTATAGATGATAATATTGCTGCTACTACAACTGCATTTTATGAGAATAAATTTGTAAATGATGTGGTAAATATTGGAGGAGATAAAGAGATTACTATTCTTGAATTAGCCCAAACAATAATCAGATTAACTAATTCCAGTTCGAAAATTGTTCACTTGCCAGCTCTTAAAGATGGTGATATGACAAGGAGAAGACCTGACATAGCTAAAATGAAACAACTCTTGAATAAAGAAAATATTTCATTGGAAGAAGGATTGAAGATGGTTTTGCAAAACACTAAATACATTTTATAATTCCTTTGAAAAACAATAAAGCATATCATCTGCTGATTGAAGAAGCCTTAAAAAATAAAGTCTACGGCTCAAGTCCTAAAGAACTTTACGAACCTATTTCATATATTATGTCACTTGGCGGAAAACGTCTTCGCCCTGTGCTAGTTTTAATGGCTGCTGATTTTTTTGGAGGAGATATTTCAAAAGCAATTCATCCGGCATTAGCAGTTGAATTGTTTCACAATTTCACGCTGGTTCATGATGACATTATGGATAAAGCTCCATTACGCAGAAATCAACCAACCGTACATAAAAAGTGGAATGATAGTGTTGCCATTTTAAGTGCTGATGCAATGATGGTGAAAGCGTACCAGGAACTTTGCAAGGCAGAAATATCAGTACTTCCGGCGTTGCTGGATATTTTCAGTGAAACGGCTGTAAAGGTTTGTGAAGGGCAACAATTCGACATGAATTATGAATTACAAAATAAGGTTTCTATAATTCAATATTTAAAAATGATTGAACTAAAGACTGCGGTGTTACTTGGGGGCAGTTTGAAAATAGGTGCTATCATTGGCGGTGCGAGAGAAGAAGATGCACAGGCTTTGTATAATTTTGGCAAGCATATTGGTATTGCTTTTCAATTACAGGATGATATTTTAGATGTTTTCGCTGATTCAGAAAAGTTTGGGAAACAAAAAGGTGGTGATATTATTGC
Organism: uncultured Bacteroidota bacterium; assembly: GCA_903870175.1. GTDB lineage: Bacteria > Bacteroidota > Bacteroidia > 2-12-FULL-35-15 > 2-12-FULL-35-15 > 2-12-FULL-35-15. The sequence goes on along the minus strand of CAIQBY010000056.1, from coordinate 19,663 downwards.
AAATAAAAAAACTTATCTATTGTTAAAAGCTGTTGAAATGGTGGAAGGCAACAGATATATGAAAGAAGAACTGGAACAATGGTTGAACGCACCTCAATTTAATCCGTCAGAAAAAGTGGAAGCTGTAACTAATATTTATAATTTTTTAAATGTAAAAGAACTTGCGACTAAGGAAATGAAAAAACAGTATGATTTGGCATTTACCTTTCTTGAGCCTATTCCTGTTGATGAAAACAAAAAGCGCGAATTAATTTCATTTGCTGAAAGCCTAATGGTGAGAGAAATTTAATTGTAGTTATAACTAATGGTTGCAAATTTACCAATCACGCTGAATATTTTTTACATTTTAACTTTGTTTTGAATTACCTTTTAATCATACCACGGGCACTCTGGAAATTTCTTTTCATAATTAATTTTGTGATAGGTCTGATACTTCTTTATCCGGTGTTTTATATTTTATTATCACGTAGAGAATGGTTTCCAAAAGCGTTTCAATTAAAAAGATTTTGGGCTCGCTGGATATTGTTTACCCCTGGAATATTAATAAGGACAAATTGGAAAACAAATAAAGAAGATTTACCGCACCCTGTTATTTATTGTGCCAATCATGCGTCCTATTTGGATATTGTTACAAGCTATGTTGTAATCCCTAAGTATTTCGTTTTTATGGGAAAGCAAGAATTGGATAAACTGCCTTTGTTTCGTATTTTCTTTAAGGAAATGAATATTCTGGTAAATAGAGAAAATAATAAATCATCGCATAGAGCATTTATTCGTGCCGGTGAAGATATTGACAAAGGAGACAGTGTTTTTATTTTTCCTGAAGGAGGAATTTCAAGCTCCGGGAGATTGAGGGGCTTTAAAAATGGAGCGTTCAAATTAGCCATTGAAAAGCAAATACCAATAGTCCCGGTAACTTATTTAAACAACTGGAAAATATTGCAGAACGGCGGATTCTTTAAATCTTATGGGAGACCGGGTGTTTCAAAGGTTGTGGTTCACGAACCGATTGCAACTAAAGGAATGTCTGCAGAAGATTTATTAACTTTAAAAACAAAAGTTCACGATATTATTTTAAACGAATTAACTACTTATAACAATGAAAATAGATAACGAAACAGTTGATAAAATTTCTCATTTAGCTCGACTTGAATATGAAAACGAAGCTAAAGAAGAAATAATAAAGGACATGAATAATATGCTTTCATTCGTTGAAAAATTAAATGAGCTTGACACTTCAAATATTGAACCTTTAATTTATATGAGTGAAGAAGTAAATGTGATGCGCGAGGATGAAATAAAGCATGACATTTCACAGGATGAAGCCTTGAAAAATGCTCCGCAGCACGATTCAGATTATTTTAAAGTTCCTAAAGTGATAAACAATCCCAAATAGTAATTAAGGGGATTTGATTTTATTGCATATAATCAACAAGATGCAAAATATTAGTTTTGCTTCCTAGTTTCCTTCTACTTTCACTATTGTTTCTTTTATTGAATTTTCAAAATCCTCTAAAGTCTTAGCGTCTGATAATTTGTAATTGCCGATTCTAGTTCTGCACAAGGCTGTAAGATGAGCCCCGCTATTTAGTGCAATCCCGAAGTCGCGAACTAATGAACGTATATATGTTCCCTTGCTGCAGATTACTTTAAAATCAACATATGGCAAATCGATTCGTGTTATTTCAAATTCCTTTATCGTAATTAGTTTAGATTTTATTTCGGCAGTCTCGCCAGCTCTGGCAATATTATAAGCACGTTGCCCATTTATTTTAATCGCTGAAAAAAGAGGAGGTGTTTGTTCTATAGTACCGATAAATTGTTTTGTGGCATTATAAATCGATTCAGCAGTAACATGTTCAGTAGGATAATAAAAATCAATTGACTTTTCTAAATCAAAACAAGGAGTAGTTGCTCCTATAAAAAAAGTACCGGTATATTCTTTTTCCTGAGCCTGATATTGTTCAATGTTTTTGGTTTGTTTTCCTGTGCAAACAATTAATAAACCAGTAGCGAGCGGGTCTAAGGTTCCCGCATGCCCTATTTTTAATTTTGTTGGTGGTAGTAGTTTGTTAGTAATTGGCTGTTGCCCTTCAACAAGGTCAGGATGGTGATTAATTTCCTGTTTCTTCACTCTTCCCTCTTGTGTCTTAATAATATATTTCATCTTATTAACAACCTGAAATGATGTCCAGGTAAGAGGTTTGTTAATGAGAATGACTTCTCCTTTGTAAAAATCCATCACTACTTGACGGAAGAATACATATATATAAGAAAGGAAATTCCAAGAATAATTCGGTACCAACCGAATAGTCGGAAACCATTTTTAGTAACATAACTTATAAAGAATTTAATTGCCAATAAGGCAACAAAAAAGGAAATTACTCCCCCAACAGCCAATATGCTCATATTGTCTTTTGCGATTACTTCCGGGTTTTCTTTATAAACGTCCCAAAAACTTTTAATTGATGCTGCAAACATGGTTGGAACAGCCAGAAAAAAAGAAAATTCTGCAGCAAGTTTTCTTGTTAATTTTTGACTCATCCCGCCTATAATAGTTGCTGCGCTTCTGCTTAATCCCGGGAAAATTATTGATAAAGATTGAAAACACCCGATGATAAAAGCTTTCGAATAGGATATTTTTTCTTCTTCAATAATTGTTAGTCTATTAAATATTTTATCAATAAATAATAAAATTACGCCACCGACAATCATTACACAGGAAATAAAAGTGAGATTGCTCAGTGCACTATCAATATATTTTTTGAGCAAGACGCCAAGTATTATTGCAGGAATCATTGCTACGATAAGTTTAAAATAAAATGCAATGTTTTTAAAATCAATAAACTTCTTCCAATAAATAATTACTACAGAAAAAATAGCGGCAAGCTGAATTACAACTTCAAACAAATTAGTAAATGGTGATTCGGTAATATGAAGGAGCGGATTAGCCAATTTCATGTGAGCAGTGCTTGAAATAGGTAAGAACTCCGTTATACCTTCGATTATGGCAATAATTAATGCTTGTAAATAGGACATAAGTTTATTTGAAAATTAATTAATGGAAGACTTGGAAATAAAAAGTGGGTAACTGATTTTCAAATTAACTCATTTTCAAATCTTCAAATTGAAATTATTGCTTTGCTTTTTTCATAATTCCAAAAAGCACAACAATAAAACCTGTTAATATTACTATGGGAGAAAGAGTAATTCGTCTGAAACTAAATATCTCATCGGCATGAAATTGATTGGGATCATCAGATCCGCCACCTATCATAAGCATATAGCCAATTACAACTATCACAACTCCTATGATTAATATTCGATAGTTTTCTTTTCCGAAAGCGAAACTTGTTTTTTTAATTTCTTTTGCCATTATTAATTATTTTGGAGAGACAAATGTAATAAAAATTGGACAATAGTTATGTTAAAAAGAATGCCCCGCAAAATTGCAGGGCATTCTTCAGATAATATATTAATTATTATATACTACTGTGCATACCAAACTGGTGTTCCTAATGAAGGAGTAGGAGCATTTGGGTTTGTAGTACGTTCCTGTTCAGAAGTCGGTAAACGTTTTGGAACATAAGGTAATAATCCCAGAGGATTCATCTTCAAAACAGGGAATCCTGTTCTTCTGTAATCAGCATAGGATTCAACTGGATCTGCAAACATTGCTTTCCATTTTTCTAAAATAACTGTATGGATTGTAGTATTTGCAGCTGTATAAATAACCGGAAGTGTTCCCGCAAATGGAGTACCTGTAACCTCAGAGATTGATGCAGTGATAGCAGTATTCAAAGAGGTAACTGCTGTTGGGTCACTTGCACTGATACGAAGTTTAGCTTCTGCTTCCAGAAATTTAGCTTCTGCAAAAGAAACCAATGGAACATTTTTTGTTGGATTTGCTGTTTCTGTATTATCTAATCCTCCTAAATAAGGACCCCAACTGGAAACATTAGGATTCAAATTGCCGATTACATTTCCTACTGCCATATTTCCTTCGTAAGTTGTATCAAAATAACAAGGAGTACGAGGATCAGTCATATTTCCCATTGAATCTATTAATGTCTGGTTTGCCACCACATATCCGTATCTGTTATTTAAAAAAGCTGCCCAGCCATTTGTTTCAGCACCGGCAGACCCATGAATTGAATAACAATTATCAGCATTGCTTGCAATTCCATTACCTAAATCAGTAAGAACAACATTAGGATCAAATCCGCCTTTTTTACTTAAACGCATATAATATCTTGCTTTTAAAGTCCATGCAACTTTCGTCCAGGCCGCAGTATTTCCTTTGAAAATAAAATCATCATTCGCTGGGACTACATTATTTGTTGTACTTGCAAGATCAGTGATTGCACCATCCAGCAAAGTTTGAATAGCACTCAACACACTTTGTTGCGGGTCAAAATGCGGGGCAAGATTGGATGCGCCCTGAAAAGCTTCTGAATAAGGACAATCGCCCCACATATCAGTTGTCAACCCAAGATTCATAGCCAAAAGAATTCTTGCAATACCTCTGTAATTTGGATCTGCAGCACCGAAATTGTCGCCCAGTAATTTACAGTTAAGCATGTTTGGATAAAGCACATTCCAATAATTATCCATATCACTTTCTATTGGTGCATACTCTTCCGGTTGAACCATCTGACCATATACGCCAGAACTGTGTTGCATAAAAATAGAAGCAATTCTTACGGTTCCTCCTTCTAAACTATTAAAAGTACCTACTTCACAGGCTGACAACATAGATGCTGGTGTAGCAGCCGAAGGAGAATTAGGTGAAGTATACAAGTCGTCTCCTTTTCTACAGGAATTTAAACCTGTAAGTATTAGTGCGACTATTGCTGTTTTAAATATTATATTTTTCATTTTATTAATTTTTATGATTTATGTTATAAAATTATATTCCAACTTTAAGGCTAAAGAAAATGGATTTAGTACCAGGATTATTAAAGTAATCAAATCCTTTGATATTAGAGCCCGCACCTGTCAAGCTTGTTTCCGGGTCAACACCAGTATATTTAGTATGTAAATATAAGTTTCTGCCGCTTGCACCAAGTTCAACAAATTTGAAAACATATTTCTTTGTTCCTTTAGTTAAATCAAAACGGTAACTTAAACTAACAGAACGCAAACGAATCCAGCCTCCGCTTTGTATTGCGTTTTCATCCGCACCATTTTGTCCCAACATATAAGTAAAATAATCCTGACCACTTCCATCATATCCTTTAAGAGCTGTGGTATGAGCCTGACCTGCATTAGGAGTTCCTGCATCATACACCCCTGAAATATCATAAGTTGAATTTCTATCAACTGTTGCTGCCGATTTACCTTTTGTATTCAAACTTTGTGCAGTACCATTCCACATATCTCCTCCCTGGCGGATATCCCATAAAAATCCAAAACTCCATGCTTTATATGTAAATGTATTATTAATATTCATTAACCATTTCGGATTTGGATTTCCAACAACTGAAGCAGTTGAGCTTACTTGAGGAAGTCCATTGGCATCTAATAATAAATCTCCATTTCCATTGCGTTTCCATGTTGAACCGTAAAATACTCCATAAGGCTGACCAAGTACAGCTTCTGAACTTAAACCGCCAAATCCAACTTCATAAGTGAATTGATTTATTCCATTCGCAAGATAAGTAACCTTGTTTTTGTTTTGCGACCAACCTACATTAATATTCCAATCGAAGTTTTTAGTTTTAACCGGGTCGCCGCCTACTGCTAATTCTATACCTTTATTAGTCATTTTTCCGGCATTTGATAATTGTGAAGTATAGCCGGTAGATGCAGGAATTGGCTCATTAATTAGAAGGTCTTTTGATTCTTCATTATAATAAGTAAAATCAACAGTTACACGATTATTTAAGAAACTTAAATTAAATCCGCCTTCCTCATCAGATACTCTTTCCGGCTTGATATTAGGATTTCCCAACAAAGTAGATTGTCCTAATCCGGCCTGACCTAAATATGGTAATGTATTTCCATTTGAATATCCATCAGTAAACAGCGGAACTGCATAATATGTTTGATTAGTATACGGATTTGGAGCTATACCCGTATTCGCATACGCTGCTCTAACTTTTCCGAAGCTAAACCATTTCGGCATTTTGAATGCCTCAGTAAACACCCAGGATAAATCAGCTTTTGGATAAAAGAAGCTTTTGCTGTTTTTCCCGAATGCTGAATTCCACTCGTTTCTTCCTGTTAAGTTAAGGTATAACATTCGTTTATAATTAAGAGTTGCATCTACCAACGCTGCATTTATTTTTTGGTAAGATTCAAAATCGCTGCTGTATAATTCGGCTGCATTATTCAAATTATAATATCCCGGTACGGTAAGAGTTCTTCCTCTTGCAAATATTGATTGTGTTTCATCATATCTGAAGTTATATCCAAGCATCGCATCCAAACCAAAGTCCTTGGATAATTGTTTGTTAAATTTCGCCATTAAATCGGAATTAATACGTCTGAAAGCTAAAGAACTTTTATTTACCTGTCCTGTTCCATCAGAATTGTCATTACCGAAAGAAGAAATAGCATAATCCTGCTGTGTATTTGTATTGTACATATCAGTACCTACTTTCCAGTTTATATCCAGGTACTCCAATGGCTTATAATCAAGAAAAACGTTACCTATCATTCTGTTGGTTTCGTCTGTATAAGGATTTTTGTAGGCAGAGTATAATGGATTATCATAAATTGAATAGTATTGTTTTTGCGTTCCGTCAGGATTCATATAATTAGTAATATCATACGAAGCAGGTGTACGGGTCAATGTCAACATGGTACCTGCAAGATTACTTCCATTTTGAACTCTTACACCAGCAGTATTCGAATAATCGACAGTACCACCTACAATAATTTTGTCGGTTATCTTTGTGTCATCCGTTAATCTTATTGTTGACCTTTTCAAACTTGAGTTAGGAACAATACCTGTCTGGTTAGTATTACCTGCGGATAAACGTAATGAAGAATTTTCGTTACCGCCATATACAGCCACACTATTATTATAAGTATATCCTGTTTTGAAAAAATCTTTATATACATCGTGGGATGTAATACCAGGGGTGCTTGATATTTCCGGTCCCCAGCTATTAGAAGTAAAACTTCCGTAAGTAGGAACGCCTCCTTGTAAACCTCCCTGAGCGTAAGTTGTCTGTAAGGCAGGTAAGTTACTAACTTTGTCAATTCCTACTGAAGAACTAAAGGTAGCACCAAATGCCTTGCCGCCTTTGCCTCTTTTGGTGGTATAAACAATTGCTCCATTTGAAGCTTCAGAACCGTAAAGCGCTGCTGCTGCCGGACCTTTTAATATACTTACCGATTCAATATCATCAGGATTAATATCAAGTGCTCTGTTTGATTCATTAATACCGGCTAAATTTACGTTGAATGGTTGATCACCCGCAGTAGGTGTGTTGGTGCTATTATCCATAATTACACCGTCAATAACAATGATTGGCTGATTAGCTCCGGAAAAATCTGTTGGACCACGCAAGGTAATTTTGGTGGATGCGCCGGGAGTACCTCCAGAACCTACAACTTCGACACCCGGTGCTTTTGCAGCAAGTGCTTCTATAATGTTTGGCTCTGCCGATTTTCTGACATCATCTCCACTTACTTCGGATACCGAATATCCCAGTGATTTCTTTTCTTTTGATACCCCAAGGGCTGTTACTACTGTTTCCTTTAGCATGGTCATGTTCATGGCAAGGGAAACATCAATTGTTTCTTTGTCGGCAGCTACGGATTGAGTTACATATCCAACTGAGGATATTAATAACTTTTTCCCTTCACCTTCCACAGTAATTGTGTACATCCCTTTTACATCTGTAACAGTGGCATTAGTGGTGCCTTCTACCAATACTGTTACTCCGGGGAGTGTTTCATTTGTTTTAGAATCTTTAATCGTTCCTTTGATTACTCTCGATTGTGCCAATACAGCACCCTGCAGCAGAGTAAACAACACTGCAAGAATTACGTAGCGTTTTTTCATTTTGTAGCATTTTAAGTTTATAGCATTTAAATTATGCGGTGAAGTAACGGACTATTTTCTTAATAAAAAAATTTTTTGGCATAAATGTTAATAAATTGTAAATTGAAAGAATTGTGTGTAAAAAGAGGGGCAGCCTCTATATTTAAATATCTAGCTAATTTATAATAAGGTATGCTCTCTATTTACAAAATAATATGGGGATGAGTTATCTTTTACTTTCTTTATAAAACTCCTCAATAAGTCTGTTTAGTTTTAATAATTCCAATTGAGTAAGATTTTGTTTGAAGTTAATCTCTGAAAAATAATAGAACAAAGTATGTACTTTTTGCTTTTCAATTCCTGAAAGATTAGATACACGTTCAATAAAAGAATCATCATAAAGATTAGTCTTTACTTGAAATGCGGAACGAATATATTCAAGGAAATAAGTAATTTTTTTCTCTGCAATGTTTTTATGATTCCCGGTCTGATAATAAAGAGTACCTACAATGTCAACAAAATCAAGAGTTGTGTTTCGCAATGGTTCAATTACAGGAATAATGCGTTGCTTGCGCTTAATCCCGATTATCATAAAGAGAAGCAATGAAATCAACGATACATAATATGCTGCAAGTAGTGCAGGATTATTAAATATAACTCTCAACGGACTATCCTGTTTTACATTTCCTACTTTATAATATTCATCCCATATTACCTGTTGATTCGGAAGATAGGAAAGTGATTTGTAAACATAGTCGTAATTTTTTTCGGGAACAAAATGATAATTGGAATACGTTTCGGGAACAGTACTTACAAATATCTTCCCCTTACCAAATTTAATTTGAATGAAATTAATCTTATTAAATGAGTTCTTTCCAAGTACTATCGTTTTGGTTGTATCAAAGGAATTAAAATAAGTATTGTCGATTCCTTTTGTATAAACATAATCAGTCTTGTTTTTTAATAAGGGATTGACAAAATTTATTCGTGCAGTATCATGCGGTTTATAAATATTGGTAATTGCAGCCGAATCATTTGAAAAACCTTTTCCCATTTCATAAAAATCATCCGTCTTTATTTTCAACGTATCTGCAAACTTTCCTGAAAAATAATTAGCTGCAATAAATACAGAATTCCCTTTGCCGACAAAATTCAATAACTCCCTTGTGTCCAATTTATCCGGTTGAAATGTTTGGTTAATGATTATGTAATTACAATTATTAATTTCATTCCCGTTGAGTGCATTATATATAGGAACATTTTGTGTCGAGATTTTTTGCCCAGGAAATATTTCCTGCAACACATCATTCAGAGCCGATGTACCATAAGGAATTTTATCTTTTTTCATATAGGATAATTTCCAGTTAATAGGCTTAGGAGATAACCATTGCAGAAGAATTAATCCTGTGAAACAAATGGATAAAGCAATAATATATTTTCTGTTGGCTTTAGACACTATACTTTAAATTCTTTAAATTTTGCAATCGTGCTTATGAAATTAGTTTCATCCAAATGAAAATCTCCGTACCAGATATATTCGTACATTAATGATAATTCTTTGAAGGTACTGTTGTATCTGCTATTTGCAAGTTCCATCGAATAATCATTATTCGTTTTGTCGAGTTGCCATTTAATAAGATTGTGGTCGGTAAGTTCCTTTAATAATTTCAGAAAATGTAAACGAACTGCTTTTCTGAAATCCTTTTTTGACAATGCATCTTCAATCAGTTTATCAAAATCAATTTTATGGATGTCTTCTTCAAACTCTTTAAAGTCTATTGGTACAGAAGCGCCTCTGCCGTAAAATAATGCACGTATATCATTTTTAACAATTAGCAAAACGATAAGAACAATGGCAGCGGCAATCAATAAATATTCGAAAATATGCCAGCCGATATTTCCTCCTTTTGTTTCAAATATCTTTCCTACCTGCCTCCAGAACCATTCCCAGAATCTATCCCATAAAGATTTTGGCGCAGGGCCAATCCTGTCATATTTATAGTCTTTATTTTCCAAAAGTTTCTTTTGTTCTTCGTCATTTAGTTTTCTTACCGTTATTTTTGACGAATCTATAGGGATGGAAATCGCCGCTTTTTCAGAAACCTTTTTCGGATAGGCATTTGTGCTATACATTAAACTACATAGCAGCAAAACAATAAAAGAATAAAACTTAATATTGCTGCTCGACATTATTATCGGGTATAGTTCCTATTTCATTGATGCGTTCCAATAATCCCAATCCATCTTTCTTTTCCGCAAGACTGAAATAATGAAAACCAAACACCACATATAATACACTATAAAGAATAGTAGTACAGAAAGTACATAATGTGGCAACAATTAGAAATGATATTGAAACTTCATCTGCGCCTCCTTTTAATCTGCTGAACATTAAAACCATTTGATATATTCCCTGAGGAAGCGCAAAAATTACACCTGCCAAACCTACTCCAATCAAGGCACAGACGATAATTACCCAAGTCCACCAGAAATTGCCGCGCATTACATCACGCGTACGACCGAATGATTCAAATATTCCTCTTTCTTCGGTCATTTTTACAATATAAATTGCTGAGAGTTGCCACATAATTGGCGGTAATAATATTAAAAGACCTATTATCAGCAGAAAGATAAGCAATACTCCAAGTGCAGGTGCCGCACTGATTATACCTATAACAATTCCAACAATTATTACTAATATCAAAATCATAAAAAGAGTATAAACCAGAAACACAGATATCACATTACCCAGATTTTTTATTACTGTTTTACTTACATCATTCACTGTAAATCCTCCGTGCCCTTTTTCATTATAGTTTATCATAAAAGAATAAACTGTGTTTACAATTATCAACCCTGCAACAAGCCCTGCAAGCAGAAATAAAAAATAAGGCAACCCGAATTGATCTTTTAAACGGGAAAAAACATTGCCTTGTCCCAATTTAGTTAATGACATTAATCCTATAGCGTGCGACTGATAGAAAGCACCTGCAACTGCGCTTATTAAAACAAATGGTCCGGCGATAAATAATATCGATTGAAAAAACAATTTGAAATTTTGTCTCAAAAATTTTACGGACACATTAAAGATTTCCCCGAAATCACGTTCTGTTTTGAAATTAATTTTTTCCTGATTCATCCTTTTAATGATTAATATTTATTGTGAATTGAATATTCGATTTTTCCTGCTCTCCGGTTAAGTCTAATCGGATAAATAATAAAATACCAGATAATAAATGTGAGTGAACTGCCGATAATGGTAAGGCTTAGCCACATCGGCATCTGAGAATATCGCGAAACAAATCCTTCGAAGAAAGCTGCTGCAATAAATACAGGAACTAACCCAACAGCTATTTTCACTCCTTGCTTTGCACCTCTTACAAATGATGCGCCGCGCGAATATGTACCGGGAAATAAAATGCTGTTGCCCATTACCAAACCTGCACAACCGGAAATTATAATCGCTGATATTTCCAATGTTCCATGAATCCAGATTACCAAAACAGATTGAAGCAATAATCCTTTAGAATAAAAAAAGTATTGAAACGAACCAAGCATTATTCCGTTTGTAAACAACATATATCCTGAACCTATTGAAAACAATAGTCCCATAGCGAAACACATAAATGAAACATAAATATTATTTACTGTAATTCCGATAAACATATTTACCTGATTCATGTTTTTGTATACAGCCATCGGGTCGCCTTTATCAATATTATCGAGCGTCATATTCACATAACTGTCGCCTAAAATCAATCGTACAAAATTATCATCGTAAGCCGCAGATACAATTCCGATAAGCATTGCAACCATAAATATTATAAATGCGTACATTAATTGTTTATGTGAATTTTTGAAAATAAAAGGCAACTCATATTTCCAGAACGTAATGATTCGCGATTTCTTTTCTTTCTTATTTTTATAAATTTCCTGATGTACGCGTGCAGCAAGCGAATTAAGATACTTTGTAGTTTTAGCCTTCGGATAATTTGTTTTTGCATACGACAAATCATCCGTTAATTGAATAAATAAATCAGCCATCAAGTCAGGATTACTTCCGCCTTTTACAGAAATCATCTGCTCGAATTGCTGCCATTTATCAGCATTTTGCTTTAAGAAAGTAATTTCTTTCACAAGTTAATCATTAGTTTATTGGTTTACTTGTTCATTAGTCAATCGGGTTATCGGTTCTTTTATATTTTATTCTGTTGAATAGTGCATGTTATTTACAATTGTATTTATAACTGATGAACCACTGAACAGATAAACAAATGAACCAAACAAAACTTGGTAAATTTATATAAAATTAAATTCTTAACGTCTATTTTTATCATCTGTTCCTTTATTTAAAATATATTTGCGTAAAATAATTATGGATAATATTAAAATACAGACATCTCAAAATGTAGATATCGAATACGAACTTGCAAGTGTCGGCGACCGTATTCTTGCCACTCTTTTGGATTATGTATTTTTCATTGCCTATTTTTTATTGATACTTCTCTTAAGTTCATTCACAAATGGGTGGCTTTTTACAAGTGTTGCAGCTATTGTAATTCTTATTCTGCCGGTACTTTTATACGATTTGCTTTGCGAAACATTCATGCAGGGAAAATCGTTCGGCAAAATAATAATGAAAATAAAAGTAGTGAAGCTCGATGGCACACAGGCAACTTTCGGAGCATACCTTCTTCGCTGGCTGCTTCGGATAATTGATACCCGACTGTTTTCGGGAGGTGTTGCACTGATTGCAATTCTTGTAAACGGGAAAGGACAGCGGATTGGTGATATGGCTGCCGGAACCACAGTAATTAAACTGAAACACCGGGTAACAATAAATGATACTATTCTTAATAAAGTAGTGCCCGATTATACTCTTGTTTTCCCTGAAGTATCGAGACTTACGGATACCGATATTTCAATAATTAAGGAAGTAATGCTTGTTTCTTTAAGGACAAATAATACGCAGGCGATAGAAAAACTCGCTCTTAAAACTAAAGCTGCTATGGGAATTACTACTAATTTGCCTCCTACTCAATTTCTGGCAACTGTAGTTAACGATTATAGTTTTTATTCCTTCGATAAGTAGTTTTAAACCTCATTTTGCTCATAAAAGAATTATACTTGTGGACACAATTATAATTTCAGTGCACACCACAATGTACTTTGTGGACACAATAATCGCATGTGTTCACACTGAAACCATTTTACCCCGCACCAGAATGATTATTGTGCCGGGGGAAACGATTATTGTGCGGGATAAAATGATTATTGTGTACACAAAGCTCAACCTTATTCACACAAATAGGTATTATAAATGGCAATAAATCTGTTTTTCGAAAGGTTAAACCACTTTTTAACTCAAAAACAATGACAAAATTCACCCCTGTATTCATATTTCTTTTATAATTTAGCAGCCGTAAAAAATACAAACCTTTTAAATCCATAATAAAATGAAAGTAACAATTGTAGGAGCAGGAAATGTAGGTGCAACATGTGCCGATGTAATATCATTCCGTAAAATCGCTTCAGAAGTAGTATTGCTTGATATAAGAGAAAATTTTGCTGAAGGCAAAGCTCTTGATATGATGCAGACAGCAACATTAATAGGCTTTAACACTGCAGTAAGTGGAAGCACTAATGATTATGCAAAAACAGCAAACAGTGATGTAGTAGTTATCACAAGCGGTGTGCCTCGTAAACCGGGCATGACCAGAGAAGAACTAATCGGTATCAATGCCGGAATCGTTAAAGGTGTTACTGATAACGTATTGAAACATTCGCCAAAAGCTATCATCGTAGTGGTAAGTAATCCAATGGATACAATGACTTACCTTGCTTTGAAAGAAAGCAAACTTCCTAAAAACAGAATCATTGGTATGGGCGGAATATTAGACAGCGCTCGTTTCAAATGTTATTTATCAATGGCATTAAATGCTCCTGCAAATGACATTGAAGGCATGGTAATAGGCGGACACGGAGATACTACAATGATTCCGTTGACAAGACTTGCTTCTTATAAAGGAGTTCCTGTTTCTCAGTTTTTAACTGCTGACGGAATGAAAAAAGTAGCTGCTGATACAATGGTAGGTGGTGCTACATTAACAGGTATGCTTGGAACTTCGGCATGGTACGCTCCAGGAGCTGCTGTAGCTGCTTTGGTTGACAGTATTTTAAATGATCAGAAAAAACTATTCCCTTGCTGTGTTCAATTGGATGGCGAATATGGACAAAAGGATATTTGTCTTGGAGTACCTGTTATCATTGGCAAAAACGGTTGGGAAAAAATTGTTGATGTAAAATTGAATGATGAAGAAAAAGCAGCATTCAACAAAAGTACCGATGCAGTAAGAAATATGAATAACGTATTAAGTACTATTGCTATTTAATAAACACCGAATTTTACCTAAAGGCGTCCTTTCTAGATTGGAAGGACGCCTTTTTACTTTAATTAATAAATAAATCATGACAACAACAATCCCATTTACAGTACTTTCTTTTAACAACAAAACAGGTTTTCACCTTAGTTTAAAACTTTTAATCAACGGTAAAACTGCACACTTGATTCTTGATACCGGCGCATCTTCTACGGTATTTGATAAAAAAAGAATCACAAAATTAGTTGGTGTTAAAGATTTAAATAAAAATAAAAATGCAATCCGCGGAATAGGAAAAAAAATGATGGATTTGCATACCACTATTTTTAAGAAAATAAAAATTGGTGATATTACAATTAAAGATTACAAAGCAAATCTGATAGATTTATCACATGTGAATGCCGCTTACGCTGCCACCGGAATACCTACTATAGATGGAGTATTGGGCAATGATATTCTTTATAATTACAATGCTGTTATCAATTATAAAAAAGCTACTCTGAAATTAACAGAGAAAACAATTAAGAAATCAACAGCGAAAAAGATTCTGAAATTAACATCGAAAAAAGCTAAGAAATAAATCTGTTTTTTATTTCTTCATTCGGAATCATACATACTTCTTTTTTACCGAACCATTTATATCTGTTCCTTGCTATATAGCTGTATACGCCATTTCTAATAAATGGAGGAACAATTATAAATGCATATAATGCAGAATATAATTTATCGAGGTGCTTCACCGTTCTCAAGGCTGCGGAGGATTTAAAATAGATTTTATTGTTTTCAATCAATACGAAACTATCTATTAGAGAATCATCAATATTAAATTTCGTTATCAATTTTTTACCTGCTTCCGATTGAAGTGGTGTGAATACAAAGTAATTTTTCCTGTCGTGATTGATAACAAAGTTGACGGAAGAATTACACAGGTTACATACTCCATCAAATAATATTTTTGCTTTATCACTATTGTTTTCGGACATTAATGTCGGATGGCAACTTCATAAGGATCTACAGAAACTTCAATACTTTTTATAACTCCTGCTTTTGTTTTTAATAGCGCTTTAGTATTCATATCTATAAAAGTCATATAGCCATCATTTCCACCGCATACTGAACTATGATGAGGGGCAGGACCTCCTGAAACTGCATTCCTATTGGCTACATAAACTAAATTATCAGCATCATCCACAGCTATTCCATGCGGTTGATGACCGGTATATATCGGAGACCAATTGACCTGTGTATTACTTGACATATCAATCACAGCCACACTTCCACGTTTCCCGGGGAAAGATAAAGTATCTTCTTCACAAGTAACAAATAATAAATTTTTAGTTACCGAAACATCCATTTCGGAAGGATAACCGCCTACTGGTATCGAAGTAATAAATGCATCGTTGCTTGTTTGCATCACGCGTACTTCGGATGTTCCCCAGCAGGTAACAAAATATTCGCTGCCGTCAGGAGAAAATTCAACCTGATGCGAGTTAAGATATGTAGAAGGAGGAGAGTTATATAAATTTATTTGCATGTAAGAGGAAAAATCATTTACAGGAATTTTATAAATCTGACTGCTGCCATATTGTTCTGTAACATACAGGAAATTCCCATCAGGACTAACAGCCGAACCATGTGGGGAATTAAAATTACCGTGATGTATTACTGTTAAATTATTGAGATTAACTTCTGCAATATATCCCGGACTGCTTAAATCAGTTATAAAAGCGGTGCTTCCATCGCTTGTCATAGCAAACGTACTCCAGTTGCCGTTAATAATAACAGGCGGCTGATTCACATTAAGTATTGCCTGCCCTACATACGAATCGTCTGATGTGCGGTATTTCTGAATCTCATTTCCTTTATAAAAAACAACATACCAGTATTGTCCGTCAGGCGACACCTGAATATCATGGGGCGCTTCAATTGCCGGTGAATTCCCGATGCTTATATAACGCATCGGCAATAAAGTCTGCTCATCAAAAACAGTTACTACATCACAACCCTGATTTGCAGCATAAAATTTTTTCCTTTTAGGGTTGTCGGAAAACTTTACAAAACCTGTATTGTCAGGAGCGCCTGCATCCACCCAGTTTTCAATCAGTTTCACATCGTCGTGTGTAAGCGGAGTTTTATTAAACGGCATAGTTGGGGCTAATATTATTCCTAAATCCGAAGACGTATTAACATAATAACAAGCGGTACTAAAATCATGTCGATAAGGAATAACGCATGCACTGCCTGTTCCGCCTTCAAACATAGCGTCCCAGCTTTGCAATGATAATCCGCCGGCACCATCTTTACTTAAATCATTATGGCAACCTGAAGTAGCGCATTTATTAATTACAATTTTCCCTATTTCATTTGGATATCCATTATAATAAGGAGTTCCCTTATCATATTTACAGGTTGTAAACAGGCAACAGATAAATAGAGCCGGTAAATAAAAAATTAAAAATGATTTATTCCATTTCATTACTTATTTGATTGAAGAATGTATAAAATCATTCTGTAACAGGAACATTAATAGAAACAGATTTGTCGAATTTTAGTTTCACTCCTACCCCTCCGGTAACAGGAAGAAAAATTGAATTGTCATACCCAACTCCATATAAATAATAATTTCCCATACGCAGATTGTGAAACGCGTAGTTCGCGTTTATATCTGCTGTGGTGTGGTCATCATACGAAGTAGAATCGGTACCCGGAAATTCTGTAGCACCATATTTTATATATACTTTTGTATAAGGTATTGGCCGTGTATGATGAAATACTGTTCCGCTTACACTTGATTTCCCTCCTATTCCTTCTTTATGACACGCGGATGTTATAAGTATGATGGGTAATAAAACAAGTAAGGAATTTTTGATTAATTTTTTCATTACAAAATTGTGGTTATATATTTTGTAAAATTAGTTAATTATTTTTTGCTTTCTGTTGTATCCAGTCTAAAACTAATTTTATTTTACAATCATCCAGTTTGCCGGCAGGAGGCATAACATTGGAAGCTGAAATAAGTGAGCCGTATAAAATACTGGCTGTCGGATTTAAAGTATCAATGTATCCGCTGCCTGCGTGCATTAATTGGGAATAAGCAACGGACGATTCAAGGTTTAGATGTCCTGCATTTGTTGCGCCATTGTGACAACCGGCTCCATTGCACTGTGCATTGATAATAGGCATCACATCATTATTAAAGGAAACCGCAACAGGCAATACACAATCCACTTTCAGTTCTGCCTTCTCGTATGTACACGAAAAAAAAGTAACTCCGAAAAGTATAAAAATACATGCCGGAAATATTACTTTTCTAATCTGTACATTATTGTTCATACATAAACATCATTGAAATATTGTATTTGTACTGGAGTCCCGACGCAGTAGAATTAGCTGCTACCGTATTCATTGTAAGATTACTGCTGTTATTCAAATTTACTCCCATAAACAACATATTATAATCAATCATCAGATGAACATATTGTGTTTGATTAGGCGAAACAGTAAAGTTTTTATTATTCAATTGCGTATTTACAAGGTTTGTGTTTGTTCCAATTTTTATGGAGAACGGCTGCATTTGTGCGACTGTTCCATTGCATGCAGTTGTGGTATCTATTTTTCCCTGGAAGTTTACAAATACATATCCTGAAGGTTGAGCAGTTGCACCAAACCACATAGGAGGAGTATTAAGTGTACTGTCGGATGCCAGAGGAGTTGATGCATTTTCTGTCGGCGTTAATCCTACATTAAACCTTACTGACTGGTAATTGCCTGAAGGAACACTCCCCAAAATATAAGGTTCTATCTGTTGTTTTTTTAATACAATAACTCCGGGTACATCAACTGCAGAGCCATCCAGTTTTATCAGTTGAATTTTGGATAAATACATCTGCGCAAAGTGAACAGAAATTTTCCTGTGATTAGACATTACGTAAACACTATCGAGAACATCTACTTCCGCAGTATCTACCATTGTGTGCAAATGAAAAGCTATGGTTCCATTTGCCGGTGTTGCTACTGTTGTATCATCTTCTTTTTTCTTACATGAATTGAATGTTAACATTGATATTGCTGTAAGACTTATAATTAATATTGAAATATGTTTTTTCATTTTATACTTTAAAATTGGATTTATTCTTTCTCTAAAATGACACTAACCAGCTTGCATACAAAGTTGATTTTTGTGCCAGTTGAATACCATTTACATTTTGATAAACCGGTATTCCATATTCAAATGTAAGTTTTGTATGCCTGAACCATGTTCTATTGAAATAAAAATTTAGTCCGGCAAAAGCAGATGTTGTTTGTCCGCCATAGTTTTTATAATAAGCTACCGGTTCATTGTTTTCAATTAATGCAGCATCTTTACCTGACATCATTCCTGTTGCTCTTTCTTCCGCTCTTAATGAAGTACTAATCCAGTTCAGCCATTTATATGCAGCCCAAACATTGGCTGTAAGTTCATTTCCGAAATGATAACCCAGAGAATTATTAAAAGGATGCAACACAGAACATACCTGCGCACTTGCTGAAAACTTTTCCTGTTTGTATAAATAAGTTATACCAGGCATCACATCCATACTGCCCGAACCGAGCTGCATCATATAAGGAAATCGTGAATTGGGATACATCATATCATCGCTTTTTCCTTTAAGCATGATGCTTCCGGTAGGAATATTAATACCGGCACTCAAAAAAAGATGATGTACATTTTTATTCAATAGTGCATATACTGCATACAATTTGGTATCTCCCAATCCTGAAGTTTTTGATGTCATATTGGATGAGTTGGTTGGTGTTATCACCATTGTCATTCCATCCATTTGCATGGTGGAACCAGGTATTGCAGACATACTCATGGTATTTATATTATAATTGAACATTGTCATAACCGATAACCGGTCGGTTATTCCATACATTGCCATAATCATGTGCATATCCATCTGCATTGATTGTGGCGACATGATATAGTTATTGAAAACATAATTATCATCTACCTTGGTATTTCCTGATAATTTATCTTTCATCATCATACTCATATAAGTATATGATATTTTCCAACTGCCTTTTGCATGTTCATGTCCGAACATTATTCCGGCAGGACTTAAATCTCTCCAAATGCAATCGCAGACTTCCATTGAGTCGCAGGATGTTTGAGAAAATACTGTTATGCTGCGGGTAAACAGCAATAACAATAAAATATTTTTTATCGGTTTCATTTTTCTGTTATTAATAATAATTGTTGCTTCTTTCAGAGTTTATAACTCCGATAGAAGTGCACATACAATTA
>CAIQBY010000055.1 GCA_903870175.1 uncultured Bacteroidota bacterium | reverse complement strand
ACACTTCAAGAGTTTGTTCAGGCGGCTGAATTTATTTTATCAGGAGGAAATGATAAAGTTATTCTTTGCGAAAGAGGGATACGTACTTTTGAAACTAAGACTCGCTTTACCCTTGATTTATGTGGTGTTGCTTACTTAAAACAATATACTAATCTTCCAATTATTCTCGACCCAAGCCATGCAATTGGGTTTGCTTACGGTGTTGCCGATTTATCCAAAGCATGTGTGGCTATGGGTGTTGACGGACTATTGATAGAAACGCATCCTAATCCGGCAGTTGCAAAATCCGATGCAGCACAACAATTAAACTTTAAACAGTTCAGAGAATTATATTCAGAATTAGGCGCTGTGGCTAAGGCTGTGGGCCGTACAATGATTTAAAATATGAAAACAGCTTTTAATAAATCCGATATTAAACTCCTGGTACTTGATGTGGACGGAGTGCTAACTGATGGAGGAATGTATTATTCCAATTCTGGTGATGAATTTAAAAAATTCAACACTAAAGATGGAATGGGGATAAAAGAGATTATAAAAAAAGGTGTGAAAGTTGGTTTCCTGAGCAACGGCAAAAATGATGTATTGATTAATAACCGTGCTGCTTTGCTAAAAGTAGAATTTTTTTATGTTGGATTTGATAATAAATTGGGGGTACTTGATAACTGGTTGAAGCAACTTAATCTTACCTATAAAAATGTGGCTTATATTGGGGATGATATCAACGATATTGAAATAATGCAGCGAATTGGAATTTCGGCATGTCCGAGCGACGCTGTGAAATCTGTAAAAGCTGTTGCAAATATTACTCTTGACTTGAAAGGCGGCGAAGGTTGTGTGCGCGAATTTATTGATGATTATTTGATGTAAGTTGTATCAATCTTATTTCTTCTCTATGATAGAGGAGGTTTGGATGTTTTAAAACTCTTTGCAGTTGATGCAAGGAGTTTTTTTATGCTCATTTTTGCAAAAAAGATGTGGGCAGGGAGTTTGGAGTTGGAGTTCGCACGAAGGGAGTTGGGGTTCGCACGAAGGGAGTTAGGGTTCGCAGGAAGGGAGTTGGGGTGCGCAGGAAGGGAGTTGGAGTACGCACGAAGGGAGTTGGGGTCCGCACGAAGGGAGTTGGAGTCCGCACGAAGGGAGTTGGGGTCCGCAGAGGTGGGGTAGTTGAGAGTTGAGAGTTGAGAGTTGGGAGTTGAGAGTTGGGAGTTGAGAGTTGGGAAGGGTTTGGTTTTGAAAACTTGCGAAGAAGCAGGAACTTTCAATCTGCGCCCGACCCGCGTGAAGTATCCTTTTTTTGCCTTTGCCCCGCAGGGAAAAATTAAAGAAAAAAAGATACCGCGTGTGGGCGGGTAGGAACTTGCGGAGATGCAGGAACTTTGCCGCCCAAATTATTTATGACTTTAATTGGCTTTTGAGAAGGGGGTTTTAACAATTGATAACGAACGGGATGGATGGAATGGGGCGAAAGACGGCTGAGAATCACTATCTTTGCGCAAAAATAGAGAAATGGCAAATATTGTAGCAATTGTAGGACGACCAAATGTGGGGAAATCAACGCTTTTTAACAGACTTACTGACAGCAGAAAGGCGATTGTGGACGCTGAATCGGGGGTGACGAGGGACAGGCATTATGGGAAATCGGAGTGGAATGGTCTGGAATTTTCGGTGATTGATACTGGTGGATATGTGAAGGGGTCGGACGATGTATTTGAGGGAGAAATACGGAAACAGGTGAAATTGGCGATTGATGAGGCGAATGTAATTTTATTCGTATTGGATGTGGCGGAAGGAATTACGGAAGATGATAAGGTGGTGGCGGATATTCTTAGAAGGGGAAAAAAGAAGGTGTTTGTGGTGTCGAATAAAGTTGATAATCATGTAAGACAGGGATTATCGGGTGAGTTTTATGCTCTTGGGCTGGGCGAACCTTATAATGTTTCGGCAATAAGCGGGAGCGGAACGGGTGATTTGCTGGATGCTGTGGTGGCGGCACTGGACAAGGAAGCGGTGGTGGAAGAGCTTGAGATACCTAAGTTTGCTATTGTGGGGAGACCGAATGTTGGGAAGTCGTCGTTTATAAATGCATTGCTTGGAAAGGAACGCAATATTGTAACTGCTATTGCCGGCACTACCCGTGACTCAATAAATACAAGATATACTGCTTTTAATCATGACTTTTTATTGATTGATACTGCCGGTATTCGTAAAAAATCAAAGGTAGAAGAGGATTTGGAGTTTTATTCGGTGATGCGGTCGATACGCGCCATTGAAGATTGTGATGTTTGTCTGCTATTGATTGATGCTACCTTGGGACTTGAGGCTCAGGATTTGAATATATTTCATCTTGCTGAAAAAAACAGGAAAGGGATTGTTGTTGTGATAAATAAATGGGACTTGGTGGAGAAGGATACTAATTCGACTAAGGAATATGAGGAAAAGATTCGTGAGAAACTGGCTCCTTTTAAAGATGTGCCAATTATTTTTACTTCTGCATTAACTAAACAGCGAGTGCTGAAAGCGATTGAAGTAGCTGAAAAAGTGAATGAAAGCAGAACGAGAACTATTAAAACGCGTGAGTTGAATGATGTGATGCTTCCTATAATACAGCATTCGCCGCCTCAGGCATTAAAAGGTAAACATGTGAAAGTGAAATTTATTACTCAACTGCCGACTCATGCTCCTACTTTTGCTTTTTACTGTAATTTACCACAATATGTTTCGGAAGGTTATATCCGATTTCTTGAAAACAGATTGCGTGAGAATTTCGATTTTAATGGAGTACCGATTCAGG
Organism: uncultured Bacteroidota bacterium; assembly: GCA_903870175.1. Taxonomy (GTDB): domain Bacteria; phylum Bacteroidota; class Bacteroidia; order 2-12-FULL-35-15; family 2-12-FULL-35-15; genus 2-12-FULL-35-15. The sequence continues at coordinate 37,141 of CAIQBY010000055.1, read as the reverse complement.
TATTTATGAGGAAGAAATAGTTTGAGATTTTTTGATTAGCTGATATGCTCATTAAATAATATCAAATATTACTAAACGTTTCTCTTCTTCTTTAATCATTTCTATTGAAACAAAACCTTCGGGAAGAAGGTTTTGAATCTTTTCGCTCCATTCGATAAAACAATAGGCATTGGAATAAAAATAATCTTCGTATCCCATATCATATACTTCCTCAATTGACTTTATACGATAGAAATCGAAGTGAAATATTTTAATTCCTTTACTTGAAAGATACTCGTTTACAATGGAAAAAGTAGGGCTGGAAATAGTATCATTAACTCCTAATTCTTCGCAGATTGCTTTAATAAAAGTTGTTTTGCCTACTCCCATTTGGGCCGTAAAAGCAAATATTCTTTTGTCAGGAAAAGCCTGTAACAATTGCTTTGCAGCAATAGGAAGTTCAGAAAGATTATTTATTACAATTCTACTTTGCACTTAACGTAATAAAAGGAATTATCATTTCTTCCAACGATACGCCTCCATGTTGAAACGTGTTTCGATAATACGTAACATAGTAATTGAAATTATTGGGATAAGCGAAAAACTTATCTTCCTTCACAAATACATAAGCAGAACTGATGTTTTGTTTTGGTAAAAAAGCATCGGCAGGATTCCTTATTTCAAACACATCACGCCTTTCATAATTCATACTTTTGCCTTGTTTGTAACGTAAATTAGTGGTCAGGTTTTTATCGCCAACTACTTTGGATGGCTCTGTAACTTTAATAGTTCCGTGATCGGTAGTAATAATCATCCTGCATTTTTTGGCAGCGATTTGTTTGATAATATCAAGCAAAGGTGAATTCTCGAACCAAGATAAAGTGATGGAACGATAAGCTTTTTCATCATCCGCCAATTCACGGATTACTTCCATTTCGGTACGTGCATGCGAAAGCATATCGACGAAATTGTATACTATTACATTTAATTTATTCTGCATCAGGTTACTCATGTTTTCAGACAATTTTTTACCTGCAGCATTGTTTGTAATCTTGTTATAGCTCATCTTTACATTTTTTCCCAATCGTTTCAGCTGGTCAGCAAGGAACTCTTCCTCGTGCATATTCTTTCCTCCCTCATCTTCATCATTTAACCATAAACCGGGAAAGCGTTTTTCAATTTCAGAAGGCATCAGCCCGGCAAAAAAGGCGTTACGAGCATATTGTGTGGCTGTAGGTAAAATACTGTTGTATAAATCTTCGTCATCCACTTTAAAATATTCAGCAACTATCGGTTGAATGATTTTCCATTGATCGTAACGAAGATTATCTATTAAAACAACAAAAGTTGCTTCTTCCTTATCAAGCATCGGTACAATTTTCGCCTTGAAAACAGTATGCGAAAACAAAGGAGGATTTTGCGTTTTACCATTTAACCAACCAATATAATTGTTTTCAATAAACTTCCCGAACAACTTATTGGCTTCGGATTTCTGCATTTTCAATATTTCCATCATGCTTTCATCCTTGCTGCTATCCAGTTCCAGCTCCCAATACACCAACTTTTTATATACTTCCGACCATTCTTTCCAACTCAATCTATCGCCCATTGTCATTCCTATCTGACGAAATTCCTGCTGATAATTGGAAGTTGTCTTTTCGGAAATAAGTCTTTTATTATCCAATGTTTTCTTAAGTGACAACAATATTTGATTAGGGTTAACAGGCTTTATAAGGTAGTCTGAAATTTTAGAACCAATGGCATCTTCCATTAAATGCTCTTCTTCACTTTTGGTAATCATAATCACTGGCAAGTCGGAATGCTTTGCCTTTAGGCGATTGAGAGTTTCCAATCCGGAAAGACCAGGCATGTTTTCGTCTAATAAAACTACTGCAAAATCATGCTTCTCCACCAACTCCAATGCTTCATCGCCGCTGGTTGCGGTAATAACATCGTATCCTTTATCTTTTAAAAACAATAAGTGCGGCTTTAATAAATCTATTTCATCATCTGCCCATAAAATTTGAATTCTTTCCATACGTATAGTTATTTTAGGATATAAAAGTAATACATATATAACTTGAGAAATGAGTTATTATTGTTTTGCCTTAGTTAAAAAAAGATAAATTATCTTTGTCGCCAATGAATTCATACCAAAACAAGTTAAAAATATTCAACGATCCTATTTATGGATTCGTTTCTATACCATACGAAATAATTTATGACCTTATAGATCATTCGTACTTTCAGCGTTTGCGAAGGATTAAACAATTGGGATTAACCAATCTTGTCTATCCGGGAGCACTGCATACCCGCTTTCATCATGCCATGGGGGCCATGCATTTGATGAGTGAAGCAATAGAAGTGCTGCGGGCAAAAGGTAATGAGATTACTGACGAAGAAGCTAAAGGAGTAACTATTGCGATTCTTTTGCATGATATTGGGCACGGTCCTTTTTCTCATGCTTTGGAACATAGTATTGTTAATCATATCACTCATGAGGATATTTCAGAACTATTTATGAATAGACTGAATGCAGAGTTTAAAGGAGAACTTTCATTGGCGATACGGATTTTCAATAATAAATACAAGAAGAAATTTTTACATCAATTGGTCTCCAGCCAATTGGATATGGATCGTTTGGATTATTTGAAACGAGATAGTTTCTTTACAGGTGTTTCGGAAGGAGTGGTTAGTTCGGATAGAATAATTAAAATGCTTAATGTAAAAAATGATGAATTAGCTGTCGAAGCGAAGGGTATTTATTCCATTGAGAAATTTATTATTGCACGAAGATTGATGTATTGGCAAGTTTATTTACACAAGACGGTAATAAGTGCAGAGACTTTATTGGTAAACATTTTAAAACGGGCTAAAGAACTTGCTGAGAAACAGGAAGAACTTTTTTGCACACCTGCTTTGAAAGTTTTTCTTTATAATAAATTTAGTAAAAATGATTTTAAAACAGAACCTGAATTGCTTGATTCCTTTGCCCAATTAGATGATTACGATATTATGGCTTCTGTAAAAGTTTGGGCTTCGCATCAGGATAAAGTACTTGCTATGCTTTGCAATAAGTTATTGAACAGAGATTTGTTCAAAATAGAATTGCAAAATCAACAATTTAAAGATGTTGAAATAAATTCAGCGAAAGAAAGAATAAAAAAACTATATAAGCTAAAAGGTAAGGAAGAGGATTATTTTGTGTTTACCGGAAACATCCAGAATGATGCATATAGTGAAAACAAAATAAGAATAAATATTTTATCCAAAGATGGTAAAATAATGGATATTACAGATGCTTCGGACCAACTGAACATTAAAGTATTAGCGAAAACGATTAAGAAATATTATTTATGTTACCCAAAATAAAAGTTTGTTAACATTTATTATATCAAATAAAATTGGGGCTAAATCCTAAGAAGTGATTAATTTGCATAAATTTGAAAACTTATAAATAAACAATCTCAAAGAGCTTAAGAGAAAATGACTGTTAAACAACAAACAATAAAAAATCCAGTATCTATATCCGGTGTAGGTTTACACACAGGAAAACAAGTTAACCTTACATTTGTTCCTGCTCCAGAAAATCACGGATATAAATTTCAACGTGTTGATTTGCCTGATAATCCAATTATTGATGCAGATGTAGATAATGTAGTAGATACATCAAGAGGAACTACTTTGGAACAAAATGGCGCACGTGTACATACTACAGAACATGTTCTTGCTGCTTTAGTCGGGATGGAAATTGATAATGTTTTGATTCAGCTTGACGGACCTGAAATGCCAATAATGGATGGCAGTTCAATGCCTTTTATTAAAGTTTTGCAAAATGCTGAACTTGTAGAACAAAATGCTGAACGTATTTATTTTGAGCTTACCGAAAACCTTACTTACGAAGACCCGATTAAGAATGTAGAAATGCTTGCTGTGCCTCAAGATGCTTTCAGAGTAACGGTTATGGTAGATTACAATTCTGATGTTTTAGGAACTCAGCACGCACATATTTATAATGTAGCGGAGTTTAAAACAGAGATTGCAATGTGCCGTACATTCGTTTTTTTACATGAACTCGAAGCATTGCTTGCTCATAATTTAATTAAAGGCGGTGACTTGGACAATGCAATTGTATTGGTAGATAAGGAAATTTCGAAAGAACAAATAGCTCATCTTCAAAAAGTATTTCATCGCGAAGATGTGGAAATTAAAGGAAAAGGAGTTTTGAATAATACTACTCTTCATTTTTTTAATGAACCTGCACGGCATAAATTACTTGACATTGTCGGAGATTTGGCATTGGTGGGAACACCTTTAAGAATGCACGTTCTGGCTGCCCGCCCCGGGCATGCAGGCAATATTGCATTTGCAAAAAAGATTAAAGAATTGATTAAAGCAAAGAAAAGAGAAACACCTACTTTTGATTTGAACAAACCTGCAGTGCTTAATATCATGGATATTCAGAAGCTGTTGCCTCATCGTCAGCCATTTTTATTGATAGATAAAATCATGGAACTTACTCCTACATCAGTTATTGGAGTGAAGAATGTGACGATGAATGAAGAGTTTTTTAAAGGACATTTTCCTGACAACCCTGTGATGCCAGGCGTTTTATTGATAGAAGCAATGGCACAAACAGGAGGAATATTAATATTAAAAACAGTTCCTGACCCTGAAAATTACCTTACTTATTTTATGAAAATAGACGGAGTGAAATTCCGCAGTCAGGTGATACCTGGCGATTCAGTTGTATTTGATTTGAAACTGGCAACTCCAATACGAAGAGGAATTTGCCACATGAAAGGCATTGCTTACGTAAATAACAAACCGGTGATGGAAGCCGAAATGATGGCACAAATTGTTAAAGTAAAAAATAATGAACCAACTCTCGTACATACATCCTGATGCTAAATTAGGCGCAAACGTTAAGATTGAACCCTTTTCAACAGTTTATGAAAATGTTGAAATAGGTGAAGGTACTTGGATTGGACCTAATGTAACTATTTTCCCGGGTGCACGTATCGGCAAGAATTGCAGGATATTTCCGGGAGCTGTTATAGCAGCAATTCCACAGGATTTAAAATTCAGTGGCGAAGTAACTACTGCTGAAATAGGCGACAACACTACTATTCGCGAATGTGTAACCGTTAACAGAGGTACTACCGATAAAATGAAAACTGCTATCGGCAGCAATTGTTTATTGATGGCTTATGTGCATGTGGCGCACGATTGTATTATTGGCAACAATGTGATTATTGCCAACAGCGTTAACCTTGCAGGACACGTAACTATTGAAGATTATGCTATAATTGAAGGCAATGTAGCAGTACAACAGTTTATAACTATTGGTGCTCATTCGTTTATTACAGGCGGTTCGCTGGTACGTAAAAATGTTCCTCCGTTTACGAAAGCTGCTCGCGAACCATTGCAATATATCGGCATCAACTCTATTGGGCTTCGCAGAAGAGGCTTTACAAATGAGAGAGTTTTGGAAATTGAAGACATTTACCGCACACTTTATATCAAAGGTCATAATGTATCGAATGCGCTTGTGATCATCGAACAGGAAGCACCTGTTTCTGCTGAAAAAGAACAAATACTTAATTTCATTCGCGAATCGAAGGATGGAATTATGAGAGGGCTTTCTTAGGGGATTTGAAAATTTGAAGATATGTCACTTTGAAAATGATTTTAACACTCCTTTCATTTTCAAATTTTAAAATTTAATATCTTTGACTAAACCTACTTCACAACATTCCATTATTTTACTCATATACATAAGAAGTAAAAAACAATAAATCCCTTCAAAACCTAAAAACCTTCTTAAATCAACATCTGATTTAAATACTTCCAATACACTCTAAAATTAAAAAACGCTTTTAAAACGTATTTGTGGAGCTTTTAAAAAATGGAAGTGAGGTGAATTTTGATTTATGGCACTAGTTTTTTTCACTACAGGAATAGCTGAAGATTTATGCCACCAGTTTTTTTTCACTAGTGCCTTCAAAAAAGAATTTCACTTTTTACAATTTAATGAAAATGCTGAAATTTTGGATGCTTAAGCTTATCTAATAAATTTGAATAGTCATTTTTTAGACTTATATTGTTTAGAAAGATTTTTCAACCATTTAAAATTGTAATGCCAGCACTAAATTTTTAGTAATTATTCCACATTTCTGCCTGCACGCGATTGCACCTAAAATACATTTATCTGCCTTTTGGGGGCAGATAAAAGATTGAAGGGGAAAGCGGGGAAGAATCTTTCGTAACTAAAGAATGTCAGGTCGCCAAAACTACTATTTTTAATAAAACACAAAGTCCCGATTCGGTATATTCGAATCGGGACTTTGTAATTAATGACTGTTATAATTGTTTAATCGATGATAATCTTTTTAGTTATTACTTGCCCTTCTATCTGAAGAGAAAGGAAATAAATACCTTTATTCATCTCTTTAACATCAATTGAATAATCGGCATTTTGGTGAAGTGCTTTCGCGTTAACTGTTCTTATTGTTTTTCCCAAGACATCAGTAATATAAACCTTTTCAACAGTTTTATCTGTATTAACAGTAATATTAATAATATCGTGAGAAGGATTTGGGAATAGCGTAAATAAGTTGTTCTGCAGATATTCGGCAATGCCCGTATTATCATGTATTGCCGATGTGGCTGAAGTACATCCATGTATATCAGTAACAATAACAGTATATGCGCCGGGCATTGATATAGTATCGAATTGAGAGGTGGCACCTGTAATTGCCGAACCATTGAGATACCATTGGTTTCCGGAGGTTGCACTTGAAGTAAGCACATATCCGTTGCCGGTAATAACAGGAGTGGATGGCAATGGATTAACAGTAATACTATCGGTTTGAGGAGTACCTGTTCCGCATGTACCAATGGGTGCAACAGTAATTCTTCCTGATGTAGTGTGTTCAACCACAGTGATACTGTTTGTTGTAGAAGTTCCTGTCCATCCGGCAGGAGTGGTCCAGATATAGCTGTTAGCATTGGTTACAGGCGAAATTGAGTACGTATGAGTGCTTCCATCGCAAACAGATATTGAACCTGTTATTGCGCCTGGCTGATTGGGAACAGGCGTAATGCTTAGGTTAAGTACCTGAACCTGTCCTATACAAGCACCATTGATTCCTTTCACGAAAATAGTTCCGCCGAGAGTTCCTGCAGTAACATGGATTGTATCGGAAGTGGAAGTACCTGTCCAACCTGATGGAAGTGTCCAGGTATAAGATGCAGCGCCGGAAACAGGAACAATAGTATATGTTTGATTCGTATTGGCACAAAGAGTAATATTTCCTAAAATACTCACAGGCTGCGCCGGAAGAGGCTTAACAGTAATAGGATAACTAAAAGCTGGGCCGGTTCCGCAAGTGTTTGAAGCGGTAACCTGAATATTACCACTAACGCTTCCAAAGGTAACATTAATATTATCGGTAGTGGAAGTACCTGTAGAACCTGCCGGCAATGTCCAGTTATATGAGGTCGCGTTTGAAACCGGATTGGCAAAATATGAAAGACTGGCACCTGCACATAATGAATCGGGTCCATTCATTGAAGTTGACGCTATTGGGATAGTAGTTACAGTAACAGCCAGTGTGCGGGGAATACTTGGGCATTGTGCATTGTTGGCTGTTACAGAAACATTGCCGGTAGTGCCTGCAGTTGCTGAAACAGCAGTGGTAGTTGACGAACCTGACCATCCTGAAGGAAAAGACCAAGTATATGAAGCTGCTCCTGAGACAGAAGATATAGAATAATTTTGAGTAGTACCTGCACACATTGTAACATTTCCTGTAATAGTACCAGGCTGTGCCGGAGCAGTAAGAGGAGTAACTGTAATAGTACGTGCAACACTGGAACCACAAGCATTATCGGCAGTAACGGAAATAGTGCCTCCTATAGTACCAGCCGCAGCAGTAATTGAATTAGTACTGGATGAACCTGTCCAACCGGAAGGTAAAGTCCAGGTATATGAAGTGGCATTTGTTACTGGTGATACAGAATATGTGTTGGAACTATTAGGGCAAAAACTTGCACTTCCAGAAATTGTTCCGGGCTGAGCAGGAGCAGTAATTACAGTAATGGTTATTGACCCAGTAACTCCAGTTGATGCTGTAACTGTGATGATACCACTTGAGCCTGCAGTTGCAACAATATAATTTAAAGAAGAAGCACCAGTCCAACCCGAAGGCATAGTCCAAACATATCCATTAGGATTGGCACCGGACACAGCAGTTACCGAATAGGTTTGAGACGAACCTACACAAACAGTCGAATTTCCTATGACAGTCAAAGGTACTCGTTGAGACTGAGCAGCAAGAGGATTATAATAAATCGTAAATAAAAAGAAAATGATAAATGTAGTTTTTTTCATGTTTGTTTTTTAGGTTAAAGTCTATTTTAATTTGATGTTTTAGTTTTTTGCCATTCGATTAAACAAATAATACTTTCAATCGGAACAAACTTATTTAAATTTTTTATAAAGGTATATTTTTAATTGACATTCAATAAAAAAAAAAGAAGTTAAGCACATTTAAAATGATAACCCTAACTTTTTGAATAAAAAAATCCCCCTTCTTTTCAGAAGGAGGATTTTTAATCTACTATAATAAGTATTAATTAAAAAACACCTTTCGCTTTTATTCCTAATTCTACTTTTTTCAAAGCAGTAATATAAGCACCTATACGCATAGAAGTTTTAAACTGAGTTGTATTATCCCAAACAGTTTCAAATGCAAGATTCATGGAAGCATCGTGCTTTGTATTTACTTCTTCTTCCGGCCAGTAATAACCGGATTTATTTTGAACCCATTCGAAATAGGAAACTGTAACTCCTCCTCCATTTGCAAGGATATCGGGAACAACAATTATTTTCTTCTCATTTAAAATATGATCAGCTTCAGGAGTTGTAGGTCCGTTAGCACCTTCAACAATTAATTTAGCTTTTATTTGAGTTGCGATTTCTTCAGTAATTACATTTTGCAAAGCAGCAGGAACTAAAACATCAACATTTGCAGTAAGCAATTCTGTATTTATTATTTCGACACCACCGGTAAATCCTTTTAATATTCCTCCGTTTTCTTTTGCATAACGCAAAGCAGCATGAACATCAATTCCTTTTTCATTCCAAAAAGTAGCTGTATGGTCGCCTATTGCACATACTTTAATTCCCTGTTCGCTTAATAAACGAGCAGCATGTGAACCAACATTACCAAATCCCTGAACAGCTGCAGTAACATTTTTAGGATCCAAATTCATTTTCTTTAATGCAGCAAGAGTTGCAACCATCACACCACGTCCGGTAGCAGCATCTCTACCTAATGAACCACCTAAACCAACAGGCTTTCCGGTTGTTACGCCAGGGAAATCGCCGCGATGAACTTTATTGTATGCGTCAACCAGCCAAGCCATTTCTCTTCCGCTGGTTCCCATATCGGGAGCCGGAATGTCTCTGTCAGGGCCGAAAACATCAGCCATTGCGATTGTATATGCTTTTGTCAATCTTTCTAATTCGGTAACGCTCATTTTACGAGGATCGCATTTGATGCCGCCTTTTGCACCTCCATAAGGTAAATTAGCTACTGCACATTTGAATGTCATCCATGCAGAAAGCGCTTTTACTTCATCGTCATTTACATCCATAGCATAACGGATACCTCCTTTGGATGGGCCTAATACTGTAGAATGAACTGTACGGAAACCTTCAAATACCTGTACTTTTCCGTTATCCAGCATTACAGGTAAACTTACTTTTACTTGTTTTTGCGGGTTTCTTAATACATTGGCTACTTCTTCTGATAATCCATAAATTTTTGCAGCAACATCTAATCGTGCTAAAACTGCTTCAAACATACTGCTTTCGTGATGTTCTGCTTTTGGTTCCATTGTTTTTACTGTCATTTTTATATAAAATTTACTCTTAAACTTATCTTCCCTTTTTTTGGGTGTGCGAATTTATAAAAAAATATTATGTCAGGATATAATTAATGTCATTTATCGGTTAAATAAAATTAATATGGACTTACCTATAAAATTATTGAATAACTTATGGATATGAGGGTAAATGTTTGTTTCAGTGAATTTGTTTTTGACCTCGCTTTAAGTTTGGTTTACCGGACATGTGAAAAGGGTGATTTTCGACGAATGATGAAATTTAACTCATTATCGACAATAAAGTGTATGAGTATAGAGCATGCCACTTTTTGGACTTTTTGAAACCACTTTTTCAAAGTGCAAATTGAAGGCAACGAAGTGCGAATTTTTGTTTTCAATATGCGAATTTTTGTTTTCAAAGTGCGAATTGAAGAAATCAAAGTGGGAATTTTTGTTTTCAAAGTGCGAATTGAAGAAGTCAAAATGGGAATTTTTGTTTTCAATGTGCGAATTGAAGAAATCGAAGTACAAATTGAAGGCAACGAAGTGCGAATTTTCGTTTTTGAAGTGGGAATTTTACTTTCCAATATTAATAATTTATCTGCTAAAGATGTTAAATAAAAAATCAGAAGGGTTGCGGATAATTTGCAAGCGTGAAGTACTAAATTGTTGTTTTTCTTAATCATTAATAATATAAATTAAATGAAATATTGAAGAAATAGAACTATCAATTTATATTATCTTTGAACCACATTTATTGTTGCAAACTGATTATGAAAAATATAACATCATTATTGAATATTTTAATTTTACTTTTCTTTAGCACATCATTGTGTTTTTCGCAAGCACCGGAAATTGAATGGCAAAAATCTTTTGGCGGTTCGGGAGAAGATAAGGTGACGGCAGTAATTCAAACAGCTGATGGAGAGTTCCTCGTTTCTGGCGGTAGTGAATCAGTTGATGGTGATGTGACGGATAATAAAGGAAAATTAAATTGCTGGATACTAAAACTTACTGATAAAGGCAATGTTGACTGGAAAAAATGCTTTGGAGGAGAAACTGACCATCAGGCAAATGATATTATTGAGACAAAGGATAAATTTTATGTTATGGCGGGACGGACAATGTTTAAAAATGGAAATGAAACAGGTTCTCATGGCAATGATGATTATTGGGTAAGTAAAATAAGTCCTAATCAAACTCTTCAGTGGGATAAAACATTTGGAGGCAGGGCTGATGATAATGCAAAATCGATAAAACAAACTGCCGACAGGGGATTTATTGTTGCAGGCTGGGGAAATGGAACAGGGTATAGCATGAAGCATAGCTTGGGTGGGAATGATTTTTGGGTTATGAAAATTAATGGAAACGGAATAATAAAATGGGAAAGCACTTATGGCGGAAGCGGCTCGGATGAAGCAACTTCGGTGATTTTAACAACGGATGGAGGATATGCAGTTATCGGTTATACAAGTTCAAATAATTTTGATGTTAATGGAAATCACGGCAGTTCTGATTGCTGGCTATTGAAATTATATAATGACGGGACGAAACAATGGCAAAAATGTCTTGGAGGCACGAGTCTTGATTTCGGGTATTCAATTTATCAAACGAAAGACCATGGTTATATTATTGGCGGAACCACGTCTTCAAATGATGGTGATGTGAAAGGCAACCATGGGCAATCAGACGGTTGGGTTATAAAAACTGATAGTACAGGTACTATAGTTTGGCAGAGATGCCTGGGAGGAAAAGAAAATGATGCAATTAATTCAATTGAACAAACTAAAGATGGTGGATATATATTGGCTGGAAGTACTAATTCCAAAGACGGAGATGTAAATGGCAATCATGGCAGTAGTGATGTCTGGATTGTGAAACTGAATGAAACAGGGGAAATTGTCTGGCAAAAATGTTTAGGCGGAAAAGATATAGAAATTGCAAGTTCAATTCATCAAACAACTGATGGTGGATATATTATAGGAGCTTATTCCAAATCAAAAGATGGTGATGTAATTTCCAACAAAGGAAATTTTGATTATTGGATAATTAAATTGAAAGCAGATTAAATGAAAAATATATTTAAAATATTATGTACTTTATTCTTTTTGATTTTCTTTTTAAATTCCTATGCTCAGGAAGAAACTGCGCCAAAGAAAGACACAGTGGATGCACCAACTGCACTTATTATTTCGGGTAATAATAAGTGTGATTCTGCCGATGTACATCTTAAAAAGAAAGAAAAGAAAATTGCTGATAAACTTTTTGCAGATGCTTTAAAGGATTATAAGAAGGCATTGAAACTGAATAAAACATCTTTTGTTGCATACTATAGAATGGGCTTGTTACAATCAAAAACTGATGAAAACAAAGATGCTATTATTAGCTTTACGACAGCAATAAAAATAGATTCTACACATGGAGAAGCGTATAGAGATCGTGGGATTGCGGAAGTTGCACTTCAAAAATTTACTGAAGCAAAAAATGATTTTACACATGCAATAAGCATGGATGTGACGGATGCTGTAGCATATTATCAACGCGGTATGCTTGCGGAGAAAGGCAGTAACAAACAGCCGGCATTTGATGATTATGAAGCGGCTTTGGACACAAAGCCAAATTATGCTGATGTTTTATTCAGTAGGGGGATGTTATTGAACAACTATAAAAAAGATTATGTATTGGCACTTGCCGACTTTAATAGAGTTACTGAGATTGATCCGGATTACAATAAAGCTTATTTTTGGAAAGGAAAAGCATATTTTAACGGAGAGGATTATAAATCGGCGGATAAAGAACTAACCCATTTTTTGCAGTCCGATTCAAATAATATTGATGCATTGATTTTGCGTGGAGCAGCCAGATTAAATAATAATGATTACTCAAATTCGATAAGAGATTTTGACGATGTTATTCAAATGGATCCGAAAAATTATATTGCGCTTACTAATCGAGGCTTGGCAAAAGGGCAATCAAAAAATATTGCAGGAGGGTTAGAAGATTTAGACTTGGCAATAAAAATCAAGTTTGATTATTCCCCAGCGTATATTAATAGAGCTTTAATAAGGTATATAAATAAAGATAGGAAAGGTGGCTGTGCAGATTTAAAAAAAGCGGACGGGCTTAATAATGCGAAAGCGTATGAGTTAATTCAAAAGTATTGCCAAGAAACATTTTGATTAATATAAATTTATAAATTTATTCTCTGATAAATTTAAAAGCAGTACTCAAGTTTTCAATTATATCTCCTGCAATCATTGTCTCCTCAGTCTTTTCGGCTGCAGCGAAATCTCCAGCTAAGCCGTGTAAATAAACACCAAAAATACAGGCTTCCTTTGAAGAATATCCTTGTGCTATTAATGAAGTAATAATACCTGTGAGCACGTCTCCGCTTCCTCCGGTAGCCATCCCAGGATTACCAGTTGAGTTAAAAAACAATTCGCCAAGCGGAGAAGATATTGAAGTATGAGCACCTTTCAAAACAACATAAACATTATATTTAATTGAAAACTCAATCTGTTGTTTTAATCTTTCTGCTGAATGAGAAACTTTACCAACCAGCCTTTCAAACTCTCCAATATGAGGAGTAAATATACTGTTGGCAGGAATAAATGAAAGCCAAGTTTTATTTTCAGAAAGAATATTAATTGCATCGGCATCAAAAACTATTGGGCTGCTGCTGTTTTGAATTAATAATTTCAACACATTTCCGGATTGTTTTTCAGTTCCAATGCCAGGTCCAACTCCTATTGCATTATACTTTTCTATGTTGATGTTGTCTGTAATAAAATCGTCCTCAGTATCCACATTAGCCATCACCTCAGGTAGGGAAGTCTGAATAATATCATAACCACAGGCAGGAATATGAACTGTTACAAGCCCTGATCCACTGTGATTACAAGCCTTTGATGCAAGTACGGCAGCCCCGATTTTACCTTTACTTCCGGCAACTATTAATGCATGACCAAAATTTCCTTTGTGCGCATTTTTATTCCTGGTTTTCAGAAATAACTTAACATCTTGTTTAGTTATAAAGTAATTCTTCGTTGAAGTTTCTAGAATATATTTTTCACTCAATCCAATGTCTAATAGACTAAATTCGCCAATATATTGTGTGTTTTCCGGGAACATAAATGAAAGTTTCGGAAACTGAAAACACATTGTATAATCCGCATTTATTATTGCATCCTTTATATCATTTGGAGTATCACAAAATAAACCGGTAGGCAAATTAATTGAAATAACTTTTACCCGTTGAGCATTAATATAATTAATGCAATCAGCAATTAATCCCTGTGCAGGTTTGTTGATACCAGAACCAAGAATTGCATCAATAATAATTGTTTTTCCTCTGCTTTTAAAAGATAACGATTTCAAATCTTCAACTAACCTTATCTCATTATGTTTTATTTCATCTTTTATTAATTTATAATTAATTGAAAAATTATAACTGTGTTTATCTGAGTGATTAACAACAATAATTCTTACCTTATATCCACTATCATTTAATATTCTTGCTATTGCTAAACCATCTCCACCATTATTCCCAAGGCCGCAAAAAACAATAATTTCATCTTCACTATCAATCAAGTCTTCAATTCTTTCTGAACAAGCATGAGCAGCTCTTTCCATCAAATCTATTGAAGAAATCGGTTCGTGTTCAATTGTGTATTTATCCGCTTCGCGAATCTGATCTACTGAAAATATTTTCATCTTAATAATTTAAATACATAACTTATAATAACAATTGAAATAGTTATAATAAAAGAATATTTTATTAATGCTGCGCCATTCTTCAATCCGTAACTTAAATGAATTGCCGTCAAAGTTAACGTAAATAATACAGGTAAAAGTGCAGGATATGAATGAAAGCTTTCGATAAAATTTCCTCGCAGCAAATAAATGAATGCGCGTTGCATCCCGCAACCTGGACAGTCGATACCTGACAACTTTTTATAATAACAAATCATCATGTGCCTTTCAAGCCAGCCAGCAATTTGATTCATTTTCTAAAATATAAAAAAAGGACACAAGTGTCCTTTAATTTTCAATTTGATTTTTTATTAATGCTTTCCAAACATTTCCCAAGGCATTCCGGTTAGGACCGCACCCACGAAAGCAATATAGATAACAATTATTACAAAATATAAAGCAGATAAGCATGTGCCAATAATTGCGCATATTCTTCCTGCCTTCATATTTTTATATGAAGCTTCAGTATACATGGTACGATTGGCTAAATAAATTCTATCCGCTTTGCTTGATAAAACAATTGCAATTATTCCCAATACTAATCCAATTATTCCGTAACAAAAACATCCTACTATTGAAATTATTCCCAATACTAAAACGGCTGTTGCGTTCGGTAATTGCTGTTGACCAAATGGCTGTCCAAAAGGTTGTTGAAATTGTTGGTTCCCATTTTGAGGATTTTGTGTGCCTTGATTTTCCATAATTTTTATTTGAATTTGAATCCGAAAGTAGTAAGAATTATAATATGATTAAAATTTATTTATTTGCAATAAGCAATTCGTGTATTTTTAAAACCTGAGGAATCAGCAATTGATCTTCATTATTAAAGATTACAAATTGTGATTGTTTTATCTTTTCTTCGTCGCTCCATTGATTTTTCATTCGCGACACCACTTGCTCTTCTGTAATATTATCACGCTGCATGGCTCGTTGTATTTTTAAAGAAACAGGGGCAGTAACAGTGATAACTTTATCTACAAGTCTGTTTGCGCCACTTTCAAATAATATAGCCGCTTCCTTTAAAATATACTTATCAAAAGAATGCATTTTTACCCATTCCTCGAAATGTTTTGCGACAGCAGGGTGAACAATACCATTCAATAGTGTAAGTTTTTCCTTGTCACCAAAAACAGTTTCAGATAATTTTTTTCTATCGATATTACCGGCTTCATTTAGAATTGCATTACCAAATGTTTTAATTATCTGTTCCTTTACTTTACCATCAGCGTCCAGCAATTTTTTTGATTCTTCATCAGAATAATAAACGGAAATACCCAGTAATTCAAACATTTTGCAAACCATTGTTTTCCCACTGCCTATTCCTCCCGTAATTCCGACTTTTATCATAGTCTATTTTTTAATAATGTATTCAACCCGTTCCGGGTTAATTTTTATTGCCTTTATTTCAGATGGAAATTTAACTAATATGACTTTAAGTTTGTTGCTACCTGTCTCTATCTTTTTATAATCAACAATAGCACGAAACGAGGCTGTAGTTATCTTTTCATAATTATCAAAAGCAACATTATACTTTACATTGATTTTATCAGGAAATGTTTTTAAACCAAATCCTAAAGGCAGGTTTACTACCTCAATCTGCAAGTCAATATTCGCTTCTGTATATTTTGTCACGTTAACAGTTGCCTGCACTTTTTGCTGAGAGAGCTCAACAAATTTTAACTCTTTATTTTGTAAAATATTTAATTTCATCGAAACTGATTTATTTACATTATTTAATTCTACAGGAGCTGTTTCAACTGAATTAATTTTATCCAACACATCTGCTGCACCAGAAATATCAATAGAACTTGGAGTTAAAATTATACTATCCCGTTGTTGAAATTGGTTTTGGAAATTAATTTTCATGTTTGATTTAACAGGAACACGCTTAGTTAACTTTTTGTTGAAATTCAAAAAAACAGTATCCGGGTAAACTCTCAAAATCCTTATATCATCACTAAACTGGGAAGTAATTTTATCAATCCTTGAATTGCCCAAAAGATAAAAATGATTCTTTAATGCTAAAGGTTTTGAATCTTTTATATCCATTAATATTTCTTCATTTTGCCTTTTAAATTTATATACAAGCAAATTGAAACCAGTTGATTCTATTTCAATATCAATATTCTCTGGTAAATGATTCGCGATAACTTTATCTGCAGGGAAATTAATATATTTTACAGGAAAGTTTACTACAATTGAATACTCTTTTGAAAGTGACATCATCAGCCAAAAAAACAATGAAGCAATTACACAAAATAAAAATGTGATTACTTTCCTGTTTAATTTCACTCCTTCTTTTGATGACATTTTAGCTATTAATAATAATTAATAAAATATAATTGGACAAATTTAATGAACGCATTATAAAAAAATAGCGTTGAGTTAATATTTTACTCAACGCTATCAATTCTTTTATCCTTCTCTGCTATTTTTGGTCTGCACCAATCATTGTTGAAGAGTCCATTGAAACAGCACTTTTTTCAATTTTAAGTTTATGTCCGCCTTCAACTTCAATAATAAAAGTTTTTTCCTGAACCTCAACTATTTTCCCATGAATACCTCCAATAGTAACTATTTTATCGCCTTTTGCGATGTTTTCACGAAACTTCTTTTGATCCTTTGATTTCTTCATTTGAGGGCGAATCATAAAGAAATAAAATACTACGATAATTAAAATCAGAGGAATAAATTGTCCGATTGCATTTCCTCCTCCTTGTGCTCCAGTTGCCATTAATAATGTGTTTCCCATTTTTACTTTTTGTTTATTTATTTTATTGTTATTACTGTTTATTTTATTTTTAATTTATTCCTGTTCTGGTACATTAATAGTAGAAACTATTGTCAACACTTTTGTACTTGGATTACAGTTTGTAACCAATGTAACTGTTTTTTCAACTACTCCGGATTTCCCTTCGCTGTTAAATACAACATCTATTTTTGATTCCTGTCCCGGTTTTACTGGTCCTTTTGGATATGTTGGAACTGTACAACCGCAGCTACCTTGAGCAGATGAAATTACTAAATCAGAACCGCCATTGTTTTTAAACACGAATGAATAAGATACTTTTTCCCCTTGTGTAATCTTTCCAAAATCATGTTTTTCTTCATTAAAAATCATTTGTGGTGCCGAACCTGGAGCTGCCGGTTTTCCAGAAGCAGTTGACGGTACATTTATTACATTTGTTGAAATATTTGAATCACTTTTATTTTCTTCGTGTCTGCAGGAAACAGTAAAAATTACTAATGACCCAAATACGATTTTTAAAACAAATTTCATTTTTCTAAATTTCATTTTATTTGTTATTCTTTCTTTCTTGAACTTATTCCATTAAACCTCTTCCCATTTTATTTATTTTGTCAGCTGCTTTTAAATCTGCAACAAGTTTATCCAAAATACCATTAATAAAAGCATTGCTTTTGGGAGTGCTGTAAATTTTGGATATTTCTATGTATTCATTTAATGAAACATTAACAGGAATATTTGAAAAGTGAATAATTTCTGAAATTGCCATTTTCATAAGCAGAACATCCATCATCGCAATTCTTTCAATTTCCCAATTCTTTGTTTTATCTTTTATTAATTTCTCAACCTCCTCGTTTCTTAAAGCAGTTTGAGCAAATAATTCTTTTACAAATTCAGCGTCATCTTCTTTATCTTTATAAAGTGGAAGAAGTTTAAAATCCGGAGTCGCTTCTTCTTTGAACGATTCAATTGTTTTTACAATCATTGGATTTACGATATAAATATCATCTCCCCAGTTAAGATTTCTTTCTTCGTAAAGATGATTCAACAACTCAAACTCGGCAATGTTTTCTTTAAAAACAGTAAGAATAAAGCTACGATCTGTTTTATACGAATTATCAGAAACATTCATATATTTCCAATAATATTCTGATGCTTTTATATCATTGTAAATTCGTTTTATCAATTCATATTCGTTGTCCCAGCTTATTTTTCGATTGTTTATTTCGCGCTGCAAATGAATGTTTTCAGCCAACTGGGAAATAAATTTGTTTTCTACAAATTTCAAATTGGGATTCAGGTTTGCCGATGTTGCAAGATGTTTTCCCTTTGCTTCTTCCAAAATAATGGATGCCACATGGCGTAATTCCTGAAATATTGCCAACTGATAAATATATAAATCATATATTTTATCAATATTCTTGAATAATTCTTTCTCCGACTTTGCTAAATCCCTTGTATCCGATTGAAAAAAACCGTACAACGCTTTCATTACTATTATTCTTAAATATCTTCTGTTCAACATTACTTCTCCGAATTACTACCCTTATGTATTTATGAATAACTATTAATAAATTTTACTTCAACAAAAATAACAAAGAACTGATTAAAAAGTCAATTTCACTTTACCAATATCTGCAATACGTTTCTCTGCAATTCTGTTTGCAGCCATGTATGTAGGAATATTCTGCTCTTTCGAAATCTTAAAAATATTCAATGTTGTCTGATATATTTTCTCTGCATGAGCCATTGCACGTTCGCGGTTATAACCTTGCAATTCATAAAACACATTGATGATTCCGCCTGAATTAACAACAAAATCAGGAGCATATATGATACCTTTTTCCATAATCATTTTACCATGTACTGTTTCTTCTGCAAGCTGGTTATTGGCAGCGCCACAAACAATGGAGCATTTCAAACGATTAATAGAATCAGTGTTTAATGTTGCTCCAAGCGCACATGGTGCATAAATATCCATGTCCATATCAAAAATTCCCTTTGCATCAGTAATCACAGTTGCTCCGGTTTCCTTTGCTACCATACTCAATCGCTCTTCATTGATATCATAAATAGAAACTTTAGCTCCTTCTTTTACCAAATGTTTTACCAGATTTTCTCCTACATTTCCTATTCCCTGCACCACTATTTTCTTGCCGGTTAAACTATCATTTCCCCATTTTTCCTTAGCAGAAGCTTTCATTGATAAATAAACACCGTAAGCTGTAACAGGCGATGGGTCGCCGCTTCCACCCATATTCAATGGCAAGCCACTCACATAATCCGTTTCCATTTTTATGTACTCCATATCTTTTGTATTCACCCCAACATCTTCTGCAGTGATATATTTTCCGGAAAGACTATTAACAAACTTTCCGAAACGGCGCATCATTGTTTCGTTCTTTTGAGTTTTAGAATCGCCTATTATTACTGCTTTTCCACCGCCAAGATTCAATCCGGCAGCTGCCGATTTATAAGTCATTCCTCTCGAAAGGCGCAGTGCATCAGTCAATGCTTCCATTTCATTATTATATGGCCACATGCGTGTCCCGCCCAAACTTGGTCCTAAAACAGTATTATGAATTGCAATTATTGCTTTTAATCCTGTGTCGTTATCATTACAAAATAACACTTGTTCGTGGTTATTTAACGTCATTTGAGCAATCACCGGATTTTCTGCCAACGACGATTTTTTGATGTCTTGAACTTCTATCATCTTTATTTGTTATTTAAAATTAAACTAAATTATATTAATCAGAAACTATTTATTTGAGTAATTTTGACGCCTTAAAACCTGTATCTTTTTTTAAAATCGCCGGCAAAAGTATATTTAATTTTTGAGCCGACAAAAATAAACCAAATTAGCTGATAAACCTCATATTTTATTTTAATTTATATTGAAATCGCTCAGACATATTAATAAGTACTTTTTAAAGTACAAATGGAGACTTATTTTAGGCATTTTATTTACCTCTATTTCCAACTTTTTTGCTGTTTATTCCGTTACGTTTGTGCGGGATGCAATTGATTACGTCAAAGACATAGACAAACTGAAGGCAGCCGGCGACCATCCTTATAATCAGCTGATAATATATACGCTGATAATTATCGGATGGGCGATTGTCAGCGGATTTTTCCTCTTTTTGATGCGCCAGTCAATTATTGTGATGTCGCGATTGATTGAAAAAGATTTAAAAAACGAGATATTCGATCATTATCAGCAACTCGATATTGGGTTTTACAAACGCAATAATACCGGAGATTTGATGAACCGAATCAGCGAAGATGTAAGCAGAGTAAGGATGTACATCGGGCCTGCCATTATGTATATTGTAAACACTGTTATTACATTTGCCCTTACTATTGGAGTGATGATAAAAGTGGATTTTAAACTTACGATGTATGTGCTGCTGCCATTGCCGTTCCTTGCTATTTCCATTTATTATGTAAGCAATATTATCAATAAAAAGAGTACGAAAGTTCAGGAACAGCTTTCTGACATTACTACACAGGCGCAGGAAGCATTTTCAGGAATACGGGTTTTGAAAGCTTACGGTCGTGAAAAATATTCGGCTGAAGTATTTGAAAAGTTAAGTATTGAATATAGAAAACGCACACTGGGACTGGTAAAAACGGAAGCTTTGTTTCAGCCTTTTATGATTTTATTAATCGGATTGAGTACTATTTTCACCATTTATATTGGCGGAATGCAGGCTATTTCGGGTAAAATAACGTATGGAAATATTGCTGAATTTATAGTGTATGTCAATCGGCTTACGTGGCCAATTGCTTCTCTGGGCTGGGTTACATCGCTTATTCAGCGAGCTGCTGCTTCACAGACAAGGATTAATGAATTTCTGCATACTGAGACGGAGATTGTGAATATCACTGCCGCAGAAACGAAATTGCAGGGTGATATTGAGTTTAAAAATGTAAGTTTTACATATCCAGATTCGGGAATTAAGGCATTGAAAAATGTTTCTTTTACTATCCCACAAAATTCTTCTCTTGCTATTATCGGGCGCACTGCCAGCGGTAAATCTACTATTGCCAATCTGCTTTGCAGATTATATGATGTAGATTCGGGCGAGATAATAATTGATGGGAAAAACATTAAAAATCATAATCTTAATTCGCTACGAAATCAGATAGGATATGCGCCCCAGGAAGTATTTTTGTTTTCGGATACTATTGCGAATAATATTAGTTTCAGCAGAGATGCTGCAACCACCAAGACCTCACCCCCTGCGCCTCTCCTTGAAAAAAGGAGAGGGGAGCCGTTTCCCAACAATACTCAATTATCTGATGTTGAAAAGGCGGCGAAGAATGCAGCTATTTACAGCAACATTATGGATTTCCCCGAAAAGTTTGAAACGATGGTTGGCGAGCGCGGCATCACGCTTTCGGGCGGACAGAAACAACGAATTTCCATTGCGCGAGCCATTATAAAACAACCTCAGTTATTGATATTTGATGATTGTCTTTCGGCTGTGGATACCGAAACAGAGGAGGAAATACTTACCAATCTGAAAGAAATAATGAAAAATAAAACGTCAATTATTATTTCGCATCGTGTTTCTTCGGTCAAAAATGCCGATTCTATTATTGTGCTCGACCAGGGAGAAATAGTGGAACTGGGACATCACGATGATTTGATGGCGAAACAAGGTGTGTATTTCGAGCTTTATAAAATGCAATTGCTCGAAGACGAAATTGTGACTTCATAAGCAGGTTGTTTCTTCAACAAAAACATTGAATTACTTATTATTGTTTAAATCTATGTCTTTGTTCAAGGCAAGCATCTCCGTGTAACAGGTAGCCATCTCCTTGTAGAAGGTAGCTATCTCCGAGTAGAAGGTAACCATCTCCGTGGAGAAGGCAACCTTCTTTGAGTAGCAGGTAACCATCTTTGAGTAGCAGGTAAGCATTTCTGTGTAGCAGGTATCCATCTCTGAGTAGCAGGTAACCATCTCCGTGTAGCAGGTAAGCATCTCCGTGTAGCAGGTAGCCATCTCCGAGTACTTTTTGCGTTTTTGGGCAGTACATTTCTTTACTAAAATCAAAAAACCTTCACAAACGCGATTTACGAGGCGATAATAATTTTAAGGTGGTTTATGACTTTAAACAAGAAAGTTCGCTGGCAGGCAAATTTGAAAGTAAATGGTTTTTATTGGAAGGAATGGTTTACCTTTGAATAATAATAATTTAATTTCTCCTCAAAAATGAAAAAAATAATTGCAATTCTGATTCCCCTTTGTTTTTTGTTTATGAATGCAAAAGCAACACATAATAGAGCAGGAGAAATTACTTACAATCATATTTCATGCAACACTTTTGGTATTACAGTAACTACATATACCAATACAAACCCTGCAACTACCCAAGTTAACAGATGTGAATTAACTGCTCTTATTTGGAAAGCAGGAATTCTAATTGACAGTATTGTTTTGCCAAGAGTAAATGGCATTTCAAGTATATGTACTTATCCTGACCATGATGGACAAGATGTAAATATACTATCAGGAACAGTTTCGCTTTATCCTTTTACAAGTAAAAACACCTATTATTATTTCTATACTTTTCCAGAATCGGGTACTTATCAAATAACGATGGATGACCCGAACAGGAATGCAGGCACATGTAATATCAATAACGGAAACTCTGTAAATACATCGTTTTCGCTGATTTCAGAATTGGTTATTAATCCTGTTTGGGGGTATAATAATTCTTCTGTATTGCTCAGTCTTCCGCTTGACCAGACTTGTGTCGGAAATTGTTTTACGCATAATCCTGCAGCTTATGATGCTGATGGCGACAGTTTATCCTATAGTCTGGTGCCTTGTGCGGATAATCACGGGGCACTAACTGCAGGCTGGGTTTTTCCGCCGAATATGACTTGGCAAAGCATTGATTCTATTAGAGGAGATTTGAAATGGTGTTCGCCCAACCAGATTTGCAATTATAATATCGCGATAAAAATAAAAGAATATCGATTATCAGGTGTTACAAAACAATGGAATTATATGGGTTATATAATCCGAGATATGCAGATTTCTGTTCAATCGTGCGCCAATACACCTCCTCAGATAAATACTGTAAATGATACAACAATTGCCGCAGGTGTAAATTTGCAATTGAATATTTCGGCTACAGATGCGCAAACTAATATAGTTACGTTAATTGCAGATGGCGGTCCTTTCCACATTACGCCAACAGCAACATTCACATCTACACCTTCCAACAGCCCTGTTAATGGCACATTCAGCTGGACTCCGAATTGCGCACAGGTTCGTGAACAACCTTATTCAGTTACGTTTAAAGCATCCGACAGTGACCCTACAACACCACTTTCGACTTATAAATCAATGTTTATTCATGTAATCTCTGCTCCTACTGATATTACAGGCAATGTTACTTATTCAGGCGGAAATGTTACCAATGGAAATGCGGTGCTTTATTATCTTAATTCTCCATTTACTAATTACGATACAGCTCAAATGGTTCAATTAAATGCTTCGGGGAATTACGATTTTATTAATGTTCTGCAAGGTCAATATCTTGTAAAAATATTTCCAAATATCTCTGCTTATCCAACTTTAGTTTCTTCTTATTCCGGCAGCAAAAACCTATGGGATTCTGCTTTGGTTATTAATCATACTTGCCTTACCAATAATGTCGTTAATATAAGCATGAATGAAAAACCAACAATAACCGGAAATGGAGTTTTGAGTGGTTATGTTTATGATGGAGTTGGCTTTTTGGGGCATCCGGGAAATGTAATTTCTGGAGTAGATATGAAACTTGCAGATAATGCAACGGGAAATATTATTGCAAGCACATTCACTAATAGTTCAGGATTTTATTCCTTCAACACTATTCCTTCCAATACATATATAATTTATGCTGATATTCCGGGATTAAATTTTGGAACACCATATATAAGAACGATTAATTCAGGGAATTTAACTTTTACTCAACTAAATTATTATGTTAATTGCTCTTCCATAACATTAACAAACCCTGTGAATGTTCCTGTTACTAATGATATTGACAATGATTTTGCGATTTATCCTAACCCTGCAAATGAGTATATATCTATCAGTACATTGGGGGTTTCAGATTTTAAAAACATCATTATTACTGTTTATGATAATACAGGAAGATTAATAATTAAAGAGAAAATCACAGACAGTAAAACAGAACTGAATATTGCTAAACTGCAAAGCGGGTTGTATTTTCTGCAACTGCAAAATGGGGAAAAGATATTTAATAGAAAGTTTATTAAAGAATAAAAAGAAACCTAAAACAAGTTTTTTATTTCACAACATTCAAGCTTTTAAGTTCGTCGTGAGAAATAGTGGGCGGCATTTCTCCTCTTTGAATTTTGGTAATGGCAAGCCTTGCTACCTTTTGAGCATCATTTTTAGTTCTGAATCCTTCATTACCCGGCATACCTGGTATGGATTGCTGATGAATTAAAGGAATACTGTCTGCCGAAATATCATATCCATACGTGTGATTAGGTGCATCTATTACAACATAATTAAACTTGGCATTTGCATATTTCCGGTTGTCTTTATTGTCCGGTTTTTTAGTATCGTTTTTCCCCTGAGCGGATGCTGTAATCACGCTTAATCCGAAAGCAATTAATAAGAATATTCGTTTCATTTAATCTATTTCTTAACCTGTCTATTTTTCATTATTTAAAAAGTACAAAAGTAAATCAAATTGTATTGCGGCAAAAATAATTGGGAAATATAATCGCTCTTAGTGTATATTCATTTACCTTCGCAACCTTAAAAATGAAACCAATAAAAAAGTATTCTTTTCTTTCGCTTATAGTTGTTGCCCTTGTATTTTTCGGGTTTTACCGCGACTTTGTTTTCAAAAAGATTAATGCGTTAATGAAAGCATGGGATAATAACATGGATTATTCGATGCCGCCGTCGTTAAAGTTTCTCGAAAACTATGAATACTCCACCCTCAGCAATATTAAATGGCTGCTTACGCTTTTATTTACTGTTATTTATTTAATTATTTCGCTTTTTACTGTTAAAGTTATCTTCAATAATAAAAAATATTTGCGGATAACTATTGGCACTTTTGCAGGTATAACAATAGTTTCCGGGTTATTTATTGTTGTCGGAATTGTTTTTCATTCTGTTTCAGAAAAGATGTATGAATTTGCAAGATACCTGATGGGAATGGTTCAATCGCCAATAACATTAATGATTTTAATTCCCTCGTTTAAATTAGCTGAAAAGAAGGATTAAGGATTTAGGAATTGGGATTTAGGATTATCGAGTTAGCACGAAAAATCCTAAATCCTAAATCTAATAATCCTTAATGCCTAATCCGATTTCTTTTTATACTTTTGCAACTTAATAAATTAATCTCTTTACAATGGCAATTACAATGGGAAAAGATACTGTTATTTTTGATTTAATTAATGAAGAGAAGAAGCGTCAAACCTTAGGTTTAGAACTTATTGCATCTGAAAATTATGTGAGTGAACAGGTAATGAAAGCAATGGGCTCAGTACTTACCAACAAATACGCAGAAGGATTACCGGGAAAAAGATATTATGGCGGTTGCGAAGTAGTAGATAAAATTGAGCAACTGGCAATTGACAGAGCAAAACAATTATTTAATGCCGAGTGGGTAAACGTTCAACCGCACTCCGGTGCACAGGCAAATGCAGCTGTGATGCTAGGAGTTTTGAAACCAAATAATAAAATTTTAGGTTTCGATTTATCACATGGAGGGCATCTTACACATGGTTCTCCTGTTAACTTTTCCGGGAAATTATATCAGGCAAGTTTTTATGGTGTTGAAGAAGGAACAGGTCAAATAGATTTTGATAAAGTACATGCCATCGCATTAAAAAAACAGCCAAAGCTTATTATCTGCGGTGCTTCATCATACTCCCGTGATTGGGATTATAAAAAATTAAGAGAAATAGCTGACCATGTTGGAGCATTATTAATGGCGGATATTTCGCATCCTGCAGGATTAATTTCTAGAGGATTGATGAACGACCCTTTGCCGCATTGTCATATTGTGACCACTACGACTCATAAAACCTTACGCGGACCAAGAGGCGGAATGATAATGATGGGCAAGGATTTCCCTAATCCGTGGAAAGAAAAAAATCAGAAAGATGAGATAAAGATGATGTCTGCAATACTGGATGCTGCAGTTTTCCCGGGCACTCAAGGCGGACCATTGGAACATGTGATAGCTGCAAAAGCAGTGGCTTTTGGCGAAGCATTGGAAGAAGATTACATGAAATATTGCATTCAACTGATGAAAAATGCAAAAGTAATGGCGAAATGTTTTATGAAGAAAGGGTATAAAGTTATCTCGGGAGGCACTGATAATCATTGTATGCTGATAGATTTGCGGTCGAAAAACTTAACAGGCAAGCTCGCAGAAAATATATTGGTGAGAGCAGATATTACTGTGAATAAAAACATGGTTCCTTTTGATGATAAATCACCGTTTATTACTTCAGGAATACGTGTGGGAACAGCAGCTATTACGACAAGAGGGATAAAAGACAAACAAATTCCGATGATTGTAGATTTTATTGATAAGGTATTATCGAACCCATATAAAGAACAGGCTATTATAGAAGTGAGAAAAGAAGTAAACAAATTGATGAAGGATTATCCTTTGTTTGCATAGTTAAATTAAACTCTAAAACCGAAAAATAACGATTCGACTATTAAACACATTTTCAGAAAAAATGTATTAACGAATGTTCTATTTTTGTATAAAATAAATCTAAACATAGAAAATAAATAAAGAATGAGTCAGGTAGAATTAATAATGCCTAAAATGGGTGAGAGTGTTGCAGAAGCAACAATTATTAAATGGTTGAAAAAAGAAGGCGACAAAATTGCTGCAGATGAAATAGTATTGGAAATAGCAACTGATAAGGTTGATTCCGAAATTCCATCGACTGCAGAAGGAACGCTTATCAAAAGACTATTTAACGAAGGTGATGTGGTGCAGGTAGGCAAAGCAATAGCAATTATTTCTACTGATGCTAATGCAAAAGTTGAAACACCTGAAGTTAAAGCTCCAGTTAAAACTGAAACAGTTTCAGTGCAAAAGGAACTGGCAAATACTGTAGTTGCTGAAGTTGCAACAATTGAAAGAACATCTGCTTCAGGAAAATTTTATTCTCCACTTGTAAGAAACATTGCAAAAGAAGAAGGAATTGCAATGGCTGAATTGGAAAACATTACAGGCACAGGAGCAAATGGAAGAGTTACAAAAAATGATATTTTAGCTTATATACCTAATAAAGGGAAACAAAATAATTCTTCTGCTCCTCAACCACAGGTTATAAAAGAAGTTTCTTCATCAAATGGTACGGTTCAACAAAAACCTGCAATATCAGTTGGGGCAGGAGATGAAATAATAGAAATGGACAGAATGCGTAAACTTATTGCCGATCACATGGTGATGAGTAAACATACTGCACCGCATGTTACTTCATTTGTTGAGGCTGATGTTACGAACCTTGTAAAGTGGAGAGATAAAGCAAAAACGAATTTTGAAAAACGTGAAGGTGAAAAACTAACTTTTACACCTATCTTTATAGAAGCACTTGCAAAAGCAATAAAAGATTTTCCGATGATTAATATTTCTATTGACGGAACAAAAATAATCAAGAAGAAAAATATTAATATTGGAATGGCAACTGCATTGCCTTCAGGAAATTTAATAGTTCCTGTTATTAGAAATGCAGACACATTAAATCTTTTAGGATTGACCAAACAGGTAAATGATTTAGCCAATCGTGCGCGTACAGGAAAACTTTCACCGGATGATATTTCAGGCGGAACCTACACAATTTCAAATGTGGGTTCGTTCGGAAATGTGATGGGAACACCAATAATTAATCAACCGCAAGTGGCTATTCTTGCTGTTGGTGTTATCAAGAAAAAACCAGCTGTCATTGAAACCCCTTCAGGTGATTTGATTGGTATCCGCCATTTTATGTTTCTCTCTCACTCTTATGATCATCGCGTGGTTGATGGTTCGTTAGGAGGACAATTTGTAAGAAGAGTAGCTGATTATCTGGAACAATGGGATATCAATAGGGAATTTTAATAACACTTAATTTTTTTTATGAAGAAGATTACTATTGCTTTATTATTAGTAATGATTTTTGGTGGAAATGTGTTGAATGCATTTTCACCTGTTGATAAAAACTACACTAAAATATTTACAAAAGCAGAAGAGTATTTTGTAAACGAAAACTATCCTGCCGCACTTATTCTTTATTTAAGATTAGATTCCATTCAACCGGCAACTCCCAATATCAATTTTAAGATTGGAATGTGTTATTTGAATTCACCAACTTATAAAAACAAATCGATTCCATATTTAGAAAAAGCGGTACGAGATGTTTCTGATAACTATAAAGAGTTATCTCAGAAAGAAGCGCATGCTCCGCAATCTTCTTATTTTTATCTGGCTCGTGCTTATCATCTAAATAATGAATTTGATAAAGCGATTGAATGGTATAAAATATACAAGCGGGTATTGTTGCAAAACGAGAAAAAGAATCTTGATGATATTCAGGAGATGGATCACAATATTGAGCAATGTAATAATGGAAAAGAACTGGTTCAGCATCCGAAGAATATTGTAGTAACTAATCTTGGAGAAGGGGTAAATACTCCATATCCTGAATATTCGCCGGTGGTATCGCTGGATGAACAGACTTTAATATTTACTTCGCGAAGACCGTGAGGTGTGAGTGATTATAAGTTGCCTAATGGACAGTATCTGGAAGATATTTATATTTCGACTTATGAAAATGACAAGTGGGGAAAAGCAACATTGATAAGCCCTAACATTAATTCGCCTGACTGTGAAGCAAGTATTAATTTATCGGCAGACGGTAAAAATTTATTGATTTATAAAGATGATAATGGAGATGGAAATATTTACGTGAGTGAATTGAAAGGAAATGAATGGGGGGTGCCTGAATATGAGATGTCGCCAATTAATTCGAATGCCTGGGAAACACATGCCTGCTTTAGTGCCGATAATAAAGTATTGTATTTTGTGAGTGACAGGCTTGGCGGATTTGGCGGAAGAGATATTTATAAATGTTTGAAATTACCGAATGGCAAATGGGGACCTGCACAGAATTTAGGAGAAACGATAAATACAAAATATGATGAAGATGGAGTATTTATTTGCCCGGATGGGAAACAGATTTTCTTTGCTTCGAAAGGACATAATTCGATGGGAGGGTTTGATATTTTTACTTCTATTATTAATGATGAAAATGGATTTTGGTCGCCTCCGATAAATTATGGTTATCCTGTGAATACTGCGGATGACGATGTTTTTCTGGTAACATCACCAGATGGAAGACGTGCTTTCTTTAGTTCGGATAAAGAAGGCGGGTATGGCGCACAGGATATATATATGATTAA
Source organism: uncultured Bacteroidota bacterium (assembly GCA_903870175.1). Lineage (GTDB taxonomy): Bacteria > Bacteroidota > Bacteroidia > 2-12-FULL-35-15 > 2-12-FULL-35-15 > 2-12-FULL-35-15. The sequence continues at coordinate 7,306 of CAIQBY010000055.1, read as the reverse complement.
ATTCCCTGACTATGAGCCTCGTGATATAACTATTTTGCTGGGAAATATTATTAACAATTCGACAGAAAACATTTCGAATAATAAAATTGTGTTTGTGAATATGAGGACAGGAGATACAACACAGGTGCTTGATGTAAATAGTAATACAGGGAAGTTTGGAGCTAATATACCTGTAGGTGATGATTATATTGCCAACTTTTATATTAACGGACAAAAAGTATACAGCGAGCAACTGGAGGCGCCAAAAGGCTTAGGCTATACTGTATTGAGGCGTGAAATACCTTATAACGGAAAAGGTACGGCTGATACTGCGTTGATTGTTCATCACTCAGTAGTGAAAGACACTACAAAAAAATATGTAGACCATACACTAAAAATAGATAAGAGTGTGAAAGAAGATACTGCTGTGGTTGTGGATAAAACACCACCAGAAAAAGAGCCGACAAAGATGACAGAACAGGAATTGATGAATAGGGAAATGACATTAGTGCCTCCAGTAAAAAAAGATACTGTAGTAAAAAAAGAAACTCCTGCGAAGAAAGAGATTGCAAAGAAAGAACCAATTGTTAAAAAAGAAACAATAGCCAAAAAAGATACGGTTATTAAAGCGAAACAGGTGCCTTGTAATGAAAACAAAACAGTGTTCCAGGTAAATTTTAAATATAATAAAAAGGATATTGCACGGAATACTGGGGAGTTCGGTGCATTTATTGATGCGCTTTATAATTGTATTTCACAGAATCCGAAGTATGAAATATCAATAGAAGCAAGTGCATCGACAGTGCCGACTCAAACTTATAAAACGAATGAAAATCTGGTGCATGTGCGGGCGACTACTGCGCATGATAATATTTTGAAAGCGTTGATACAAAAAGGAATTAAGGAATCGGATATTGTTTTTTCGCCAATACAGGAAAGGGTACAGGGACCGGAATATAAGAATGATGCTGTTAAGAATAAGGCTGTATATGAACAGTATCAGTATGTGAAGGTTTTTGGGGCGGTGAAAAAGTAGGGGATATTCTTCTAAATAAATTAAAATCCTCTTTTTGTTTTTTGATACGGAAGAGGATTTTTTATTTTCATCTTATTTTCTGAAAAGACCACTTTTTGCTCCAAAAAGTACAAATAGAGTTATTTCATTGCCAAAATGATTTCCTAATTATACCTCTTCATTTTGCAAACTGTATGCTCCAATTTTACAATATACAGTTGCTAAAAGAAGTAAGATGGTTACTTTTTGCAATTTAGAGGTTCAAATCGCCAACTATACATCTTCATTTCGAAACTATACAACTTCAATTCGAAACTCTATAGTTTCAAATCGAAACCATACAACTTCATTCTGAAACTCTATAGTTTCAAATCGAAACCATACAACTTCATTTCGAAACTCTATAGTTTCAAATCGAAACCATACAACTTCATTTCGAAACTCTATGGTTTCAAATCGAAACCATACGACTTCATTCTGAAACTCTATAGTTTCGAAATGAAGTTGTATAGTTAGAAAATGAAGATGTATGTTTAGCGATTTAAGGAGGCATTTTCCGTTTGGCAAATTGCAAATTTATATTACTCCTCGTATATATGAGTACAATAAGGTAGATTTGTGGGAGGAAAACAGGAATGAACCTGAAGGGTTCAAATGTTTATAGAAATAAAAGAAAACATATAATCCTTTCAGGATTAAATTTAAACATGAAAAAATCAATAACCATATTTATTCTTTTGTTTGTAAGCAAAATGACAATAGGGCAAAATCATAATTATTGCGAGCCGATTATTATAAGCGATAGTTTGTTTAAAGCACCAACCATGGATTGGTATTATCATGTAGAAAAGGTTAAAGATAATTTTGTTCGTGGAGCTAATTGTAGCGAAGATGAAGACATCAATGATGTTTTTACAATTGATAATGATTGTTTAAAGTTTAAAATTGGATATGGATGTGGTTGCGGGACGATATTAACCTATAAACTGGTAACGGCCGGAATTCTTCAACAAGATAATTCAGGAAATAAATATTATAACATTAAACTTTATTTTATTACAGATAATCTCTGTAAAAAAGTATGCCACACAGACCTTTCGTATAATATTTCTCAACTGAAGAATAAAGATTCAATTCAATATTTAAAATTTGATGGGTGCGATAAATTAATACCTTATAAATAAACTATAAATATTTATCACAACAAAAAAGTATCACATTTTTTAAAACTTTATTAATTCGTAAATTCGTAACAATTAGTTATCCGTAAATAAGAAAGAAGGTTAATTATTAATTTTTGGCAGATGAATTTGCAGGGAAAAAGAAGAATGTTCATCCTCAATAAACATTTTGACGAATATTATTACTATTGCGTTTTTAAAAAACTATATTTGTGGACTTATTGAGAAATTAATTTAGTAGTATTGCATCGAATTATGAAAAAGAAAATTATTTATTTAGTGCTTTCATTTATAAGCATGTCTGGCTTTGCACAGAAAAAGAATTCTGCCGATTATGCGAAGAATATAAAAGAAGCTAATTTATTGATATTGGAGCTGAATTATACTCAGGCTTTAAAATATTTGCATGCTGCTTATCATATCGATTCGATGAATGCAAATATCAATTATAAACTTGGGCAATGTTATTTGGAAACATCGGGAGAAAAACATAAAGCGTTGAAATATCTGGAGAAGGCATCTGAAAATGTGAGCAGAAATTTTGATCCGATGAGTCCGACTGAAAAAACTGCTCCTGTAAATACGTATCGTTTATTAGGCATTGCTTATAGATTAAGAAATCAGATGAATGAATCGAATACGATGTTTGATAAATATAAGGAATATATTCAAGGGGCAAAAAACAAGGAGTTGACTGCTGATTTGGATCATCAGATTGGGATAAATTTAACTGCTATTGATTATCTTCTGGATCAATCGAAAATAAAAATTGTAAGTGTTGGAGACAGTATAAACACTGCATATCCTGAATACAATCCGGTGGTTAATTCGGATGAATCGACCTTGTTTTTTACTTCGCGAAGACCAGGTGGAGCGAGTGAAGAAAAAACGGATGAGGATTTGTATTTTGAAGATATTTATATGTGCGCAAAGAAAAAGGATGGTAGCTGGGATAAGCCTAAATCAGTGGGTTCGAACATTAACTCGACCGAAAGTGAAGCTGTGGTAAGTATATCGGCAGACAGTCGCCAAATGTTTGTTTGCCGTGATATAAATAAAGGAGATATATATGTGAGTATCTGGGATGACAGAAACTGGGGCAATTTGATTCCTCTGGGTTCGACCATTAATACAAAAAACAGAGAATCGTTTGCGACAATGACAAGAGATGGGAATAAACTATATTTTGTAAGTAATAGAAAGGATGGAGGCAGTGCAGGAGGAGATGATATATGGACTTCGACAAAATTACCTGATGGGTCGTGGGGCGTGGCTACTAATCTTGGTCCTGTTATCAACACGGTTTACGATGAGGAATCGCCTTATATATCGCCTGACGGGAATACACTTTATTTCAGTTCGCAAGGTCATAAGAATATGGGAGGGTTTGATATTTTTAAATCGGTGAAGGATAAAAACGGAGACTGGAGTGAACCGGAAAACCTGCGACCGCCATTTAACAGTACGGAAGATGATATTGACTATATGCAAAGTGCGGATGGTAAACATGCTTACTTGGCTTCGGTAAGACCCGGAGGACGCGGCGACCTAGATTTATATATGATAAATCTGGAAAAACCGGAAGATAAAAACACAATAATAAAGGGCACAATGACTTTTGACGGGACAAAAAATGTTCCTGATAATGTACATATAGTTATAAAAGACCCGGCAGGTTCGGCAGATGAAGATATAACTCCTAATAAGTCGAATGGAAGTTATATTATCGTTGCTCATCCAGGAAAAAACGGCAAAAAATTAACCTTGGATTATGAAGCAAATGGATTTCAGCCAAAAAGTGAAACAATAGAAGTACCAGCCAATACGAGCTATGATGAAATAGAAGAAGTACTTGAACTAAAGAATGTAAATTTGGAAAGTAAAACTTCGGGTACTATGAATATTACGGGGACGATAAAAGATGTGAATGGAAAACCTATCGCGAACTCGCAAGTTGTAGTAAAAAACAATTTGACAAAACAACTGATTAGTTCTAATTACACCACAGCAGATTCGGGCTCTTATTATTTTATTTTGAAAAGCGGTGAAAATTATAATTTATCTTTTGAAGCGGAAGGGTATTTATTTCAATCGGCAAATATTAATATTCCGAAGAACCCGGATTATTCTGTAATATCAAAAAATATTATATTGGATAAATTGTCAGTTGGTGCTAAAATAGTACTTAACAATATCTTTTTTGATTCAAATAAAGCGACTTTGCGCCCTGAATCAAATATAGAAATTGAAAAACTTTTTGACTTATTAAAGAGAAATCCAACAATTTCGATTGAAGTGCAGGGACATACTGATAATAAGGGAAATGCGGCAGCGAATATACTCTTATCACAGAATAGGGCTCAGGCAATTGTAAATGAACTAATAAAACGAGGAATAGAATCGAAACGATTGACAGCAAAAGGTTTCGGGTCAACGATGCCACTTGCTCCAAATACATTACCTAATGGGAAACCAGATGAAGCAGGTATGCAATTAAACAGGAGAGTAGAGATAAAAATAAGTACTTATCCCTAAGATTATTTTTTAACTTTATAACTAATTAAAAATAAATAAAATGGCAACAAACATATTAAACATTATCGGTATTTCTTTTATGGGTATTTCTGCAATTATTATGTTAATATTTATATTAATAAAAGATAGAAAACGCAATCGAATTATACTTCAAGAAACGAATGCTATAAGTAATTTATTATTTTTTTTCATTACCAGAGCCATTTCCAAATTTACCAAGCGCATACCCGATAAGAGAACCCATGATAGTGCCAATTGAATTTTCATGTAAAACTCCATTTAGAGTTGTGTTTTTAGTTTAGATAACAAAGGTAGGTAAAAGAAATAAGAAAGTAGAGAGAATGAAATTAAATAAGTATATAGAAAAAATAATCATAGGGATAAGTACTTAAAAATATTATAAATTACTGATTTAGTTTAGTATTTGTTTATTATTGATTAAATTTTATTAGTTTTACGCCTTATAACAAAAACCGTTATTGAAAATATTATATTTAAACAACACCAAATGAAAAAATTTTTACTCTTATTTTTTATTTTTTTCACTTTTACATTTTCATCCAAATCACAAGACAGATCGATTTACAATGAAAAATTTGCGGAAGGGAATTATCTGATTCTTGAGGAAAACTACCCACAGGCATTAAAAAGTTTTTTGCAGGCATACGCTATTGATTCAACCAATGCTAATATTAACTACAAAATAGGATATTGCTATATTAAAACCGAAGCAACAAAGGGAAAAGCAGCAAAATATCTTGAGAAAGCTGTAAAGAGTACAACCAAATTTTATGATGAGGATGCAAAAGATGAAAAGATAGCACCTGTTAACGCTTACTACTATTACGGATTGGCGCTTCATCTGAATTATAAATTTGACGAGGCAATTACAAATTATATAAAATTCAAATCATATTTAACACCTTCGAAACATTCTGCTTTGATAAAAGATGTGGATAGAATGATTGAAATAAGTAAAAATGCCAAACAATTAGTTTCAACACCTGTATCTTTTAATATTAGTAATTTAGGCGATAGTATTAATTCAGCTTATCCAGATTATGCATCCGTTCTTTCGGCTGACGAAAAAACAATTATTTTTACTTCCCGCAGACCCGGAAGTACTGGAGGTGACTTAACTTTCGAAGGAGATTACTTTGAGGATATTTATATTTCTCACAAAAAAAATGACGGAACATGGGAATCTGCAAAACCAATAAGTCCTTTTATAAATACTGATGAACATGAAGCAAGTGTTGGCTTGATAGCTGATGGGCAAACATTATTAATTTATAAAAATACAAATGGCGGAGATATTTTTGAAAGTCATTTACAAGGGACGGATTGGACTACACCAATGCCTTTGGAAGGAGATATCAATACATCGCATTGGGAGCCCAGTGCATGTTTGACGCCAGATGGAAACACAATCTATTTTGTGAGTGACAGGCCAGGTGGACTTGGAGGGCGCGACATTTGGACATGTGTAAAATTACCAAATGGGAAATGGAGCAAGGCAACTAATTTAGGCGCTCCGATAAACACTGAATATGACGAGGATTCCCCTTTTATTTCTGCAGACGATGTTTTATTTTTCAGTTCTACCGGTCATAATACAATGGGTGGATTTGACATTTTCTGGTCTGATAAAACTGATAAAGGTTGGGCGGAACCACAAAATATAGGATACCCAATAAATACAACAGATAACGATATTTATTATACGACTTCACCTGATGGTAAGAGAGGATATTTCACTTCTTCATTAAGAGCAGGCGGACTTGGAGATAAGGATATTTATATGGCTACTGCTCCTGAAAAAAAGGAAGAATCTGTAGTTCTGATAAAGGGACTTGTGATTCCGGCTGAAGGAGATCCTCTTCCTTCGGATATAGAAATTTATGCTTTAAATAATGAATCAGGAATGAATTATGTTTCCAAAGTTTTGATGCGTGACGGAAGTTTTATTTTTATTTTGCCTCCAAATGTTAAGTATACCGTTTCCTATCAGCAAAATGGACAGGAGTTTATGACGGAAGAATGGGGACCTTATGAAGCAGTTTATAAAGAAATAAAAAAGGAATTTCATTTGATGCCTGCAAAAAAAGGATCACCTATTTCTGTTGAAAAAACTTCAGCATCAAATACAAATCCTCCAATTAACAAAACCGATAATATAACTAAAAAGGATAATACAACTGCTGATAAATCTGTTGCGGTTGAAAAAGGAACTAATGCAAATCCTCCAATTAACAAAACTGACAACACAACTAAAAAGGATAATGCTACTGCTGATAAATCTATTGCGGTTGAAAAAGGAACTAATACAAATCCTCCAATTAACAAAACTGATAATACAACTAAAAAGGATAATACAATAAACAATGCAACTGTTGTCCCGACAGTAAATACTATTTCTGCTGATGGGGTTGTGTTTGATATTAATTGCAAACCATACGCAAATAAAAATATCGATGTGATTAATTCAAAGGGTGATTTAGTTAAAACTGTAACTACAAATGGCAAAGGCGGTTTTATGATTACTAAACTTGTTGCTACCGATGATTATACTTTAAAAGCCGAGGATCCTGAAATT
>CAIQBY010000054.1 GCA_903870175.1 uncultured Bacteroidota bacterium | reverse complement strand
TCGGACCCAGGGTCGGCTATTGCAGGGCAACCTGCTTCGGAAATAATTCCAATGTTTTTTCCATCAGCAATCGAATTTAAATAAGTTGAAATCTCATTTGGTTGTGTGTGCTGATTTAGCGGATGCAAAATAATTTCCTGCAAAGGCTTTTTAATTCCCATCTTTTTCAAATAATGACGCGCTGATTTTTCATTCTCAACAATGTATTCATCAATTGAATTAATTATTTGAGTAATACTCGTTGGGATGACATCCGCAGTTTCGCCAGTGTCGCCAAGTGTTGTTGGAATTAAATATAACTTTCCCTTTTCAATCATTATTTGTTTTTATTTGGATTTGTTTAACGAATCAGCAATTATTTCACAGGCGTTATTAAGAATTGTAAAAACATTTTCAAAACCCTGTTCTCCACCAAAATAAGGATCGGGCACAGACATATTTGCATTCGGATAAACACGATTCAAAATCATTTCCACTTTTCTAACATCCTCATTATTTCTTGCTAAAGAAATGACATCCGAATAATTGGAGCTATCCATAACAAATATCAAATCAAAATTATCATAATCTTCAACAGAAAATTGCCGGGCTTTTAATGTTGAAATATCTATATTATGTTTGAGAGCATTCTCAATAGTGCGTTTATCCGGATGTTCTCCGATATGATAATTTGCAGTACCTGCAGAATCGATGGTAATTTCCACCTTTGTTTTCTTTATTTTTTCTCTTAGAATTCCTTCGCCAAGAGGAGAACGGCAAATATTACCTAAGCATACCATTAAAATTTTAGTCATCGTTTTAATTATTTATTCTATAAAACAAAAATAGGAATCAGTATTCTGATTCCTATTTTTACTTGGTTCTTTCAATCCTTATTGAATAGTTATTTTTTTATTCAAGTCCTCAATATATGTTTTAAATCGCTTATCGGTATCCATAAGATTATTTACAGTTTTGCAAGCATGAAGAACAGTTGCATGGTCCTTTCCTCCACAATGTAAACCAATTGTAGCCAAGGAAGATTTTGTCATACTTTTTGCAAAATACATTGCTATCTGGCGAGCTTGAACCACTTCACGTTTACGTGTTTTAGATTTCAATAATTCGAGAGGAAGTTCAAAATAATCACACACTACTTTTTGTATATAATCAATCGAAACTTCGCGGGCAGTGTTTTTGACAAACTTGTCAATCATCTGCCTTGCCAATTCAAGAGAGATTGTTTTTTTATTCATTGATGATTGGGCAAGCAATGAAATCAATGCTCCTTCCAATTCACGAACATTAGTAGAAATACTATATGCAAGATATTCAATAACATCTTTTGGAATATCTATTCCGTCAGCATAAACCTTTTTTTCTAAAATCGCTATTCTTGTTTCCAAACCCGGATTTTGCAAATCAGCGGCTAATCCCCATTTGAACCGGGACAATAAACGCTGTTCAAACCCTTGCATTTCAACAGGTGCTTTATCTGCAGTTAAAATAATTTGTTTGCCGGATTGATGAAGATGATTAAAAATATGAAAAAACACATCCTGCGTTTTTTCTTTTCCAGCAAAATATTGTACGTCATCAATAATCAAAACATCAATCATTTGATAAAAATGAATAAAATCATTTTGATTATTATTTCTTACTGAGTCAATATATTGTTGAGTAAATTTCTCAGAAGAAACATAAAGAACGGTCTTATTAGGAAAATTATTTTTAATTTGAATTCCGATAGCATGGGATAAATGCGTTTTCCCCAATCCAACCCCTCCATATATTAATAAAGGATTAAAAGCAGTTCCACCCGGCTTACCAGAAACCGCATATCCAGCTGACCTTGCCAAACGGTTACAATCTCCTTCTATAAAGTTCTCAAACGAATAATTAGAATTTAACTGCGATTCAACATTTACCTTTTTTAAACCCGGAATAATAAAAGGATTACGAATACTACTGTTATTTAAGTCAATAGGCATTGACACTGAAGGATTCTTAAGTTCCTTTTTGTTGTTTGTAGGAATTTTTACAGTATATGGTTTTGAGGTATTATTATAACTATTCTCCATTATAATACTGTACTCCAACCTTCCTTCGTTACCGAGTTCTTTTTTTATTGTCTTCTTTAATAATGTAATATAATGCTCTTCCAGCCATTCATAAAAAAACTGACTTGGAACTTGTAACGTTAAAACGCTATTGCTTAATTTTATTGGTTTAATTGGTTCGAACCATGTCTTAAAACTTTGTGAACTTACGTTGTCTTTGATTACCGAGAGACAACTCTCCCATATTTTTGTAAATGATTTCTCCATTCGGTTACTAGATGTCTAAAATGTGTGTAATTTATATAATATCTTGTAGTTATTGTCTTTTCAGATATTGCGCTGTAAATATATATAACTTTTTAAAGTTGCAACGAATTATTAAAAAATAATTTGAAAAAATATTTCATTTTATTATTGCCTATTTGAAAAATTTAATTTTAGGAATCAAAAAAATAATTATTTAGGAAATATTACAAATAAAATTCATTTTTTTTAACAAACACCTCCAATACGCTTATTTTACAGCCCTATGCCAATTTTTGAAATTTATTCTATTATTTATTAAAAAAAACTCTCGTTCTGAAAATCAATGCAATTATAAGCAATATAAAACAGTAAGTCTCCAATAATAATTTAAAATAATTTCAATAATTTTTAAATATTTTTGCTTTGTCTATATTTTGATTTAATAAAAATAGTATTTTATCACGATTAATTTTAAACTAAAAACTAAAAATGTACATTTCAGAAACAACAGTGCGCGTTAGGTACGCAGAAACAGATAAAATGGGTTATGTCTATTATGGAAATTACGCACAATATTATGAGGTAGGAAGAGTAGAAGCTTTGCGTTCCATAGGAAGCAGCTATAAAGAAATGGAAGATAATGGAATAATGTTGCCAGTATACCTATGTGATATCAGGTATATAAAACCTGCTATATATGATGATTTGTTAGTAATCAAAACAACAATAAAAGAAATTCCTACTGCAAAAATTACTTTTGATTACGAAATTTATAATCAGAAAAACGAATTAATAAATACTGGCACTACTACTTTGGTATTTATAAACATGTCAACAAATAAGCCTTGTGCAGCACCAATATCATTTATTGGAAAAATTAAAAAGTTTTTTTAAAGTGTTTTTTAATTAAACAATATTGCCATCGCTCATCACCAATTTCCTGTCGGCCATATCAGCAAGTTCTTCATTATGTGTTACGATAATAAATGTCTGATTAAATTTTTCACGAAGGACAAAAAACAATTGATGCAATTCTCTTGCAGTTGCCGAATCTAAATTTCCTGACGGCTCATCCGCAAGAATAACAGCAGGGTTATTAATTAAGGCTCTTGCTACTGCAACTCTTTGTTGCTCCCCTCCAGATAATTCGCCAGGTTTATGATTTATTCGATCGCTCAATCCTAGGAAGTTCAATAATTCATTTGCCTTTTCCTCTGCATCTGATTTCGAAACACCCGCGATAAATGCCGGGATACAAACATTCTCAATTGCTGTGAACTCTGGAAGCAGATGATGAAACTGAAAAACAAATCCAATATTTTTATTTCTAAAAGCAGCTAGTTTTTTATCATTCAGGGAAAATATATTTGTTCCATTCATTTCTAACAAACCGCTATCTGGCTTATCCAAAGTTCCTAGGATATGAAGCAAAGTTGTTTTACCAGCACCGGATACTCCAACAATTGAAATTATTTCTCCTTTATTAATAGTAAGCGAAACATTTTTCAAAACTTTTAATGTTCCATAACTTTTAAAAATATTAGTAGCCTTAATCATATAATATTTCGGACTGGTATTTTGATTATTTAAATAATTTATTCAACTATAATTTTTCTGTTGATTATATTATTATTGCAATCGGTTATTTGTAAAAAATAAATCCCTGATTTTATTGTTCCTCTTTCAATACTAAAACTTTTCGTATATTTTATTACTTCTGCCATTATTGTTTTGCCAACAACATCACTAACTTTTATAGTTGTGTGTTTTTGCATTTCGCCAAATTCAATTATTGTATTATCAGAAAAAGGATTTGGAAATACGGACACTGAAATATCGTTTTTTATTTCGCTAATCCCAGTATATTGAGGACATAATAAAAAAGTCTTTGCAGGAAAATTTCTTTGAATGCCTGTACTGTCTCCAAGTTCACCAAATTGATTGTATCCAAATCCCCATGCAGTTCCATCATTTTTAAGGGATAGTGAATGATACCTTCCTGCAGAAATTTGAATGACTCCGCTTAATATTGATACAGGAATAGGTATTGGCGAATTAGTAGTTGAGTTATCGCCTAATTGACCATAAGAATTGTTTCCCCACGACCATACAGTTCCGTCATTTTTCAAAGCAAGTGAATGTACCCATCCTCCTGAAACAGCAGTAATTCCTGAAAGCCTAATAATTTTTTTAGGAATATAACTATCGTTAGACGTGCTGTCTCCTAATTGTCCATTGTTATTCCAACCCCACGCCCACACAGTACCGTCATTTTTAAGAGCAAGCGAATGATAACCGCCACCTGAAATTGCAATCACATTATTAAGTCCAGACACTTGAATCGGAATATTACTCAATGTAGTATTTCCGTTTCCAAGTTGCCCAAAAAAATTGTATCCCCACGCCCAAACTGTACCATCCTTTTTAAGGGCAAGAGAATAATCTCCCGCACATGAAATAGCCGTAATTCCAGTAAGTCCTGAAACCTGTACAGGAACATTTCTTTGAATAAAAGTACCATCCCCTATTTCACCAAACGTATTATCTCCCCAAGCCCAAACCGTGCTATCGCCTTTTAAAGCAATGGAATGTTCATAACCACACGCAATTGCCGTGATATTGTTAATTGCAGTTATTTGAACTGGAGTGTTTCGTTGAATAGTAGTACCATCACCTACTTCTCCATATCCATTATCTCCCCAACCAAAAAGAGTTCCATTACTTGTTAATGCAATTGAATGGTTTCCTTTTGCGGCAACTGAAACTATTCCAGTGAGGTTGCTTAATTGTTCAGGAATAAATTTAGGAATTGTTGTTCCATCACCTATTTCACCATATAAATTATATCCCCAACTACTTACTGTACTATCATTACAAACAAATAAAGCGTGATCAGCACCACTTATTATTACTTGAGAGAAACTAAATGAATGAATTAAAATTCCTGAAAAAGTTAATAAAATAAATATATATAAATGTTTATAGGATTTCATTGAATTTTTATTAATGCTCAAAATTAAGTTATTTGTTTTGACTTTCTTTAAT
>CAIQBY010000053.1 GCA_903870175.1 uncultured Bacteroidota bacterium | reverse complement strand
TTTTTCATTTTGTTATTTTTCATTATTATTTTATTACTTCCAGTCAAATATTAATTCGGATGTAGCATCATTAATATCATTTCGGCTTCTATACGCATGGTCATTAGTATAATATGCCGTTAACATCAATTGACCACTTGTATTGTCTAAGCCCTGATTTGATGATAATAGGCAGTATTTATCTCTGCGGTATACTGCATATTTATATCCATTATAATCCGGATCATCTCCCATATAAAAATCGTAATAAGGTTTCATATCTGTAAAAATTTCTATACGAGTAAAATAATGTCCTACACCGAAATCACTAGTTTCGCCATATCCTACAACTAAATCCTGTTGATCGGTTGAAAATTTAACATACTTCATTTCGTGCATAAAATCAGTTTTATTAATAACCGTATCTCTTCCGAGCCCATCATGCATTTTCAGAACTAATCTTTGTTCGTACCCATAAAAGGTATTCCATTCCACAACATAGGCAAGGTCATTATATTTTGATAAACTTGCCGACAGGATTTGATTATTTCCATAATTGGGAATGCCAGCCATATCGAGCGGAGGATGATTAATAACCGGACCGAAATATTGAAACTGATTTCCTATTAACATATATAATGTGGAATCAGTATTACTCCAATCCATTTGAGTAATATTACTAAATGCTGTAAGTGTATTTAAAACAATTCCTTGCCTGTTCACAATCTCTGGATTACCTGCGGAATTTAAGTATGCAATTTTTTGCAGGTTATGACTTATACGAACTTCCGTTTTGGTATTTGTGGGTGTATTTGTAATACGTTGTGTCGGCTTGCCCATTTCGTCCAAAAAATAAACATCATTGTTATAGATATAACAAACATTATTTACTGCTTTGGCTGCAGCAATCGAATCGCGAATATGTTGTATATACCCTTGCGGCACGTAAAGGGTCTTTCTGACATTCAACAAGTGATAATATTAAAAATATACTTGCCATTAAATAGAATATTTTTCTCATTTCTTTTTTTGATTTAAAATGTATATGCCACTCTTATATTCTCTGATACAAATTGCCTGTATATGCCGGCATTCGAATTATAATTAACACTGTTAGGGTCGGTGTCTCCCAATGATATCAAAGCATTATATTGAGTAACTAGTGTTGCATTTATTTTTGGTGTAAATTCAATGTATATACCAAATTGAGGTGACAGCATCAATTTACCTTCCATGGATTCTTCATAATAATCAATATTTGCATCTATATGTCCATCGGTATAATGTACGAAAACAAGACCTGCATCGGCTCCTATTAAAAATCCGGTTTTGTTGAATATCTTTATTTTCTCGATATGAAATGTGGCATATACAAGTTGATATTTGCTGAAACTTGCCGTTCCGTATGTAGTTGGCGTCACTAAATAATATAAAGTATCTGCCTTTGGCTTAAATTGCAATGCACCAATGGTAAAACCTGTTTTGATAATTTTATTCTCACTTGGGTCTCTGTCAATCCAATTGAATCCAAATTGGATTCCCACAGTAGGTTTATACACCCAGCTAAGTTTACCCAACGGAAAATTATAGTTAACTGAACCGACAAATTCATGATTTCTCTCACCAGCAGAATTTTGGCAATATATATTTAGTTGATTAAATATAATCAGTGTAAACAAAGTTACTTTTACTATATTTTTATTCATCATACTAAACTCGGTTTTATTAATGTTTACGCCATCACCATTTTTAAGTTCACTACGATTTTACTGGCATCCGTTATATGCCAAAGTAAATTCCTCTTTGCATTTCCCGTCTTTTCTATATTAAACTCTTATCTTAAAACAATAGTGCTATCTCTCCCTTCGCCAGCCATTATTTTTTAGCCGCCTTTTGATTTGCCAACTTTATATATTTAACTAATTTTTTAGTTATTGCATCCTCATCATATTTTACTTTTTCGTTTTTGTATTTATCTTTTAAACCATACTTATCGAAATATTCTAAGAAAACTTTCTCCTTTGCTTCGTTTATTTCACCGGATAAAGTATATGAATAAAACGTAAAAAACTTTTGGTCTGCATAATAATTATATGTGCCATCAGGCTGACCAACTGCACGCCCGTTTTTAAATTGAATGTAGTAACAAAGCGGTCCATCAACCACTACAATGTACGCTTTTTTATTATACAATCTCATTAACATTCCATATTCATCAGACATCCAGTCATAACCTAATTCAGAAATTTTTATATTTTCTTTTTTTTCGTTTTTCACAACTTCTATTTTTTCAGCACCAAATGTCTGAAAATAGGAATTAGGTGACCATTCAATATTTTCAACTGGTTTGTTTTGATAATAATCCTCAGATGAATTATAAAAATGACAGCATTTCGGGTAAACTTGTCTATAGTCATCAAGTTTGGATAAATTTGTAAAGATAATCCTATTATTCTCTTTTTTTGTTTTTTGGGCTATTGCATAATTTGTTAATGCAAAAATTGCTAACGTAATTAAAATAATATTTTTTTTCATTGGATTTTGTTGCCCCTTTAATACAGTTAGCTCTTCTGCTTTTTTTAATTGTTTGTAAATCTAATACTATTTTTCATTCTAAATATTGATTTTACACAAGAAGTCCCGATTTGGTTTTCATCAAATCGGGACTTCTAATAAATTTGTTTTGTCTGATTAAATAAAAAATTATCTGTTATTATAATCCGAAACAAAATTGCCTGCTCCCCTCCCCTATCTTATAACGGTTACTCCACAGGAGTGCACTACGTATTTGCTGGACTTTTTTGCAGAACTCCGTTTACGAGACAATATTAGAATAAATTAATTAATTAATTTAGTTATTTTCATCGAAACACCTAAGTCCAATTACGACATATCCTCCCCATTTTCATCCACATCGTGTATCAATGTGTTTTTATCTTTTACCAAAGCATAAACTTCGGATAAAGGTGCAGGTTTTGTAAAATGATGCTTCGCTCCGAGTTGTTGCGCCAGCCTGTTTGCATCCAATGCCGACATTGCCTTAAATTCTTTTCGTGCTATAAGTCTTCCCGGGCGGAGTAATGCTTTATCCAGTTTCTTTAAACCAACATTGAATGTGCAGATGATTTGCAGACTCAACATATCGTTTAATAATCCATCTGTCATATTAAGTAAATTAGTAACACCTTGTATTCTAGTATCAGTTGAACGTGCTGCCAATAATGGCTCTGCATCTTCGATAAGCAGTACACAGAAAAAACCCTGTTGAGAATAATGGGTTACCTGTTTGGAAATAAAAGTCATAAAACCCGGTTCTACCAAATGGTCAACCATATTGGGCGGCATATAAATAACTATTTTTTTATTGTTTGCCATCGACCTTA
>CAIQBY010000052.1 GCA_903870175.1 uncultured Bacteroidota bacterium | reverse complement strand
TTTTAATTTGTACGAAATTACAAATAATAGTTGTAGCAGTTGTAAATTGGGATTATTTAACAGAGAATTATTGACTAACCCTCTATTTTTCGGTTCTTTGGTAATTCCTTTTGAAGAAAAAAACAGTGACAAATAATTTGCGATTTTGCCATAAAAACAACACTTAATAATCTTCTCGTGTGAAGACACATCGCACCTGCTGACATACTCGCGGTCAATACTATTAAGTTAAGGAAAAACAATGTCGAACATCGAATAATGAATCAAGAAGGCAGGTCCGCACACTTCGGCATTCGATGTTCACTATTCATTATTCGAAATTCTTTTTAATTCATTAACTTAATGACATTGTATTAGCACAGGCAGAAGCATTTGTAGTATCAGCCCTACTTTTATTACTTTTGCAGGATTATAAAATGGCATTAATTATTAAAAAATCCCGGTTGCCGGGTGCTGGTAAAGGGTTATATACCACAAAATCTATACGTAAAGAAAGTAAGATTATTGAATACCGCGGCGAAATCATTGGGTATAATGAGTACCGAAAGCGTACCAGAAATGAACAGGATCAATATCTGTTCTTTGTTCGGATGCAACTATGTATTGATGCCATGCATACTCCACAATATAAAGCACGCTATGCTAATGATGCGGCAGGCATTACCCGCCTGAAAGGTGTTAAAAATAATAGCGATTATATTATTTTCGGTGATAAGTGTTTTATTGTGGCTTCGCGGGATATAAAAGCTGGGGAAGAAATTTTCGTAAACTATACCAAGTCTTATTGGGACTATATGCGGAAACGTATGAAGTAAAATAATTATTTTTCCTGTAAATTTATTTATTAAAAGGGTAGTTGGAAACTGCCAAATAATGAACATCCCGAAGTGAATGCGGGACAGGTTAAGTGAAGCCATTTTGCGGCTGCCGACACAATCGGGCTGGCTGAATTGGAATGCTTATTTATTATGAAAACAAGGATGAAATGTGATTTTGATTGCCGTTGGCAATTATGATTAAATGTTTACACAGAGCAAACGCAAGTTTTCAACTCGTGTTTATTATTTGAAAGCGTCTCGCTTTTATTTTTGTAGCAAGATGCTACTTAATAATCGGCACGAGTGAAGACACATCGCGCCTGCCGACACACTCGGGGTGGCGGAAAAATCCGTTTAGATATTCTCAATTTTTTCATAAGCATAACACTTAAAATCCGTTTCTCCTTGTTGGTCAAGTCTTGTTAAGTTGCAAAGTATTTCTTCGTTTTCGTCATCTTTCTTTTTACAACTTAAACAAAGTTGAGGTTTTGGAAATAAATTTGGATTCATTTCTGTACCGTCATCATTATAATATGGCATTGTTTTATTTTTTATTTAAATTTTAATTCACTTTTATATTCTACTCTTGGCTCTTCTGCCAAAAACAATGAAAGTTCTTTTTTATTATTGAAGCCGTTTAACTTTTCTCTGTATAGTTCAGCAGTAGCTTTGTTTTCTATTTCCAGTTTTCTGTTTTTACTTATTTGCAGAAACTCTTCTTCTTTATCTATTCCTAAATATCTTCTGTTAGCAAGGTTGGCTGCAATGCCAGTGGTGCTGCTTCCTGCAAACGGATCTAATATCCATGCTCCGGGTTGTGTTGATGCTAATATTAAACGGGTTAAAACAGAAAGCGGTTTTTGTGTTGGATGTTTGCCTTGGCTTTTTTCCCAACGAGCAATGGCAGGTAATTTCCAAACATCTTTCATTTGTTTATCTCCATTCAGTTGTTTCATCAATGGGTAATTATAATAATGCGGTACTTTTTCTTTTTTGCGTGCCCATATTATTTGTTCTGTGGAATGTGTGAAAAAGCGACAGGAAAAGTT
>CAIQBY010000051.1 GCA_903870175.1 uncultured Bacteroidota bacterium | reverse complement strand
TCCGCTGGTTAGATATTCCTTGATTATTTCTACTCGCTCTGTTCTGGTATAATACCTTGCTGATTTTTGAATGATTTTTTCTTTCTTTTTCTTGTCCATTTTTACACTTTTTTGTGTAAACCTATTTCAGGACAAGACACTAATTTACGAATCCAAATACATCGCGATTCGTAAATTCGAAAGATTAGTTATCCGTACAAAAATTTATCCGAACAAAAAAAGCTCTTTGCAGAAATGTAAGGGCTTTTGTTATTTCTTATAGAAAGGGAAGGATTTAATGTATCTTTGTAACAAATAAGAAAAGAAAATGTCAGCAAAACTTTCACAAATATTAAAACTAAGTGTTCCAGAACGCATACTACTTGTAGAAGCAATTTGGGATAGCATTGTTTTGGAAAATGAATCAAAAAGTAATTATCAGTTGAGTGAGGAGCAGATTAATATTCTGGAAGAAGAAATGGCTGCATATTCTAAAAACCCGAAAGAAGGAAGTAGCTGGGAAGAATTAAAGAACAGGATTAAAAATAAGAAATGAGTTATACGCTTATAGTTCGCAAGCGTGCCGAATCTCATATTGAAAAAGCATTCGAATGGTATGAACACAAAAGAAAGAATTTAGGAAATGATTTTCTTCAAGCCATTGAAGAAGCCTTGAATACAATTGAATTAAATCCGGAATCGTTTCAGTTAAAATATAAAAACATAAGGGCGATTTATACCAAACGTTTTCCTTATGGTATTTTCTATACCATTGATAAAAATAAAATTATAGTATTGGCAGTTTTTCATTTAAGCCAAAATCCAAAACTTTGGCACAAGTTAAGTGAATAAATATCCCGTCCTAAACCCTCGTCTACCAGAAGACAAGTTTAAAATGAAAAATCCGCTACCCTTTATATGAGCGGCTATGCAAAGCAGTGTTTATTTTGTACAAATAACAGATGCAAATAAAAATGTGGTGAATAAGAAAGTGGTGGTGGAGTAAAAAAAGGTAATTCTAAAAACTAATTGTCATCCTGAGCTTGTCGAAGGATAAATTCTAAAAAGCCCTTTGTAGAAATGTAAGGGGCTTTTTTATTTTACTGAAAAACCTATAATAAATATTAAAATGTTTGTTTGTAACAATATTTTTATAGCTTTGCAGTCTGATTCACAATTATTAACATTGATTTTCAAAACAAGTTTTTGAAATCATTAAACCCAAAAGGAGAAAAAATATAGGTTAAACTGCTACTTTTTTATAATTACTAATTAATAAAAAAGCCATGCCTATGTGTAAGCAGTTAATTTGCGACCAGCAACTCGTTAGTGAGTATATCAAGGGAGATGAATCAGCACTTTCCGAAATAGTAGATCGCCACAAACATAAAGTTTTTGAATTTATTTTAACTTATGTTAAAGAAAAAGAAAAAGCAGAAGACCTTTTTCAGGAGACTTTTTTTAAAGTAATTACCACTATAAAAAAAGGTGGGTATAACGAACAGGGGAAATTTCTTCCATGGGTTCTGCGGATTGCCCATCATTTAATAATGGATACCTACCGGGCAAAGAAGAGGCACGTTACTATTACCACATTAAAAAATGATGCAGGCAAGGAAGTGGAAATATTTGATGTTCTGGTGGTTCCTGATCAAACTCATGAAAACAATTTGGTTAAAACTCAGTTGCGGAAAAAGCTGCGAAACCTTATCCGGCATCTCGACAAAGAACAAAGAGAAGTAATAATTCTTCGCCATTATTTCGGAATGAGTTTCCGAGAAATTGCAGAACGAAAGGATATGAGCATAAATACTGCGTTGGGTAGAATGCATTACGCACTGCTTAATTTAAACAAGATAATAAAGGAGCAAAAAATAGATTTCGGCAGGGAAATGCAATTGCAGGAGAATTTCTTTATAAAAAAAGAAATATTTTAGCAGTAACACAATAAGTAGTTTATGGTTCCGTTATTAATATATAATAACATAAAATTATATAGATGGATAAAACTATTACTCAGGAAAAAATTAATACCACAAGTGAAAAGAATGAGAAGACGGATAATAAAAAAATGCTTGTTTCAGAACCAGGAAAGCATATTATCAATAACATTCTTAATTACTCAAAAGCTTTGAGTGTAACTCAATCAAAAAGTTTAGAACACATCGAAGTAGTATTAAATTAAAGAAAAAGGAGGCTGTTATTAAATAGCCTCCTTTTTTATTTTAAAACACTAGTATTTGCTTTCTGGCAACTATGGATTTAAAGCGCCTTCCAATAAATCAATCTTTTCGATATATTCCATTGAGTTTTTTATGTAAACATCAGCAGGCAAGGATTGCTTTATAGTTGGCACATCCTGCAATAAACGGGAATTGTCAAATACCTGACCTAATTCCACAAAACCAAGATAAGGGTCTAATCCAGCCAATAAAATACGAAGAGCAGATGGGTCTTCAAAAGTGTGCTTCCAATATTCTAAATACTGCGGGAATTTGTGAAGTTCGCTATCATCGTGCAATTTATTTTTTGACCATTGTTTCACTTGGTTAAGCAATGATTTATTCGCGAAATGAAAAGGAGGAGGTTCAGTAAAATATTCTTCCAGCGCCTTAGATATCTTTAAAGAAGTGGTACAGGCATCCTTACCTGAAGAAATATGATAAACCTTATGGTTCCGTTTCACAAACAACAAACTTACTATTGCCTCTGCTGCATAATCCACAGGAATCATATCAAGTTTTGCATTTTCATTTACTGGGATAAAACGTAAGTGATTAATAGTTGCAACAGCCCACAAAATTACAGGTGAACGAGGAACAACAGGCCTGCTGTCGCCCATTATTATTGAAGGACGGACAATTAATATTTTCTCAGTAGGTAAATGTTTTTGGATTAATAGTTCGCCGTGCATTTTGGTAAAAGTATATTTTACCAAATGACTTGCTGCCAAATTTGGAGATTCATCTTCAAATACAAGCCTGTTTTTTATATCTTTTCCACAGATAGTAGCTGTTCCAATATATTCGAAAGTTTGAAGATGAGGTAATTGTTTTGCCCATAACAAAATCTTTTCGAGCCCTCCCATATTGGCTTTTTCTACCATATCATCATATATTTTAGAAAAAGAAGTATTGGCAGCTGAATGGATAATTACATCAACATCATTCAGCATTTTGTTAGCAATAAGGATGTCAGTAAGATGTTCATCAAAAAGATTTCCCATCACTGGAATTATTTTTTTTTCATCAAAATGATCATGATGAATCCGGAAAATATTTTCTAATTTTATTATTGCTTCATCTTCAGAAAATGCGCGAAGAAAACAATAAATTTTATCAATTTCCTTTCGTTTAGAAAGGTTTACAAGAAGTTCTCCTCCCACAAATCCCGTTGCCCCGGTTAAAAAAATATTCATTTAGCTAAACTGTATTTATTAATCAAAAATTTCTAATCCCAATATTCCAAGTATAATAAGCGAAATGGATATAATTTTAGTAATTGAAACACTCTCCTGAAAAAAGACAATACCAATAATTGCAATTAGTGCCGTACCGGCGCTCGCCCATATACCATAAGCAATGCTTACTTCCATCTTTTCAAGCACAAATACTAATGCCGCCAGACTAATGCCATAAAAAACAAAGACAAATATCGAAGGAATTAGTTTAGTAAACCCTTCTGCATATTTCATCGAAATGGTTCCTAATACTTCGAAAATAATACCGAGTGCAAGAAATAACCACTTCATGTGTTAATTATTTATTATTATAAAATTACCATTGTTTTTAAAAATCGCCCCAAAAGTAACTTTATTTTCGCAAAGCTACTTCTAAATTTTTAAACACAAACGATTTAAGAATAATTAACAAGTTTTTCAAGCCGTTTATAATGTAAATCCTAAATATTATAAGGTTGGATAGGAATTTTATCAAATCTAGTTTACCTTAAACATCACAAGAAATAATTTATTTTACTTTTATCAGCAATTAAAATTACTTCATCTATTTGATTACTTTTACCGTCCTAAATAAAAACAGTTGGAAAAACGGTGGAGTATAAAAGGTAAAGCAGATGAATCAATTGTAAATAAATTAGCTTCGGAATTGGGTATTGATTTTGTGCTGGCAGATTTGTTAGCACAAAGAGGAATTAAAACCTATGATGAAGCAAAAAAGTTTTTTCGCCCTTCATTAAATGATTTACATGATCCTTTTTTGATGAAGGATATGGACAAAGCTATTTCAAGAATAGAAAAAGCCATAAAGAAGGAAGAGAAAATTTTGGTTTATGGAGATTATGATGTCGACGGAACTACTGCCGTTGCCTTGGTTTATTCTTTTCTTAAAAAACATCATATTTCCGAGACTCTTGTTGATTATTATATACCTGACAGATATGCTGAAGGATATGGAATTTCATTTGCTGGAATTGATTTCGCGAAAGAGAATAATTTTACGTTAATAATTGCTTTGGATTGTGGGATTAAAGCAAATGAAAAAGTAGATTATGCAAAGGAAAGAAGCATTGATTTTATTATTTGCGATCATCATCGCCCCGGAGAAATATTACCAAATGCAGTTGCTGTTTTAGATCCTAAAAGAAGTGATTGTACATATCCATTTGATGAGCTATGTGGATGTGGAGTGGGATTTAAATTAGTTCAGGCATATTCGCAAAAAAACAATATTCCTTTCGAAGAACTTCATGAATATCTTGATTTAACTGCAATTTCAATTGCATCTGATTTAGTTCCTGTGACAGGAGAAAATCGAACGCTGTGTTATTTTGGTTTGGAACAAATAAATAAAAATCCACGTAAAGGAATAAAGGCAATTTTCGAACTCGCAAATATCAAAAGGGAAATTACCGTAAATGAATTAGTCTTTGTAATCGGTCCGCGTATCAATGCAGCCGGCAGGCTCGAAACTGGTCGTAATGCTGTTGCCTTGCTAATTTCAGATACTCACGATATTGCTAAAACTTCCGGTGCAAGTATTAATGTTACCAACACAGCTCGCAGAGTTTTAGATGTTGATATTACTGCTCATGCCCTAAGCATGATTGATGATAACCCTGAATTAATAGCTCGTAAATCTACTGTCCTTTATCATGCCGATTGGCATAAAGGTGTTGTTGGAATCGTTGCTTCACGAATGACAGAAAAATATTATCGTCCTACAATCATCCTTACCGAATCCAATGGAAAGGCTACTGGTTCAGCTCGTTCGGTGAAAGATTTTGATGTGTATAATGCAATTGAAGCCTGTGCTGATTTACTTGAACAGTTTGGGGGGCATAAATACGCAGCAGGGTTAACTCTGAAATTGGAAAACATTGAAGCATTTCAAACGCGTTTCGAGGAAGTTGTTGCCGGCTCCATTGAAGAACACATGCTGATACCGGAAATTGAAATTGATGCAGAATTGGAGTTGAAGAACATTACTCCTAAATTTTATAGAATCTTAAAGCAATTTGCTCCATTTGGTCCGGATAATATGTCCCCTGTGTTTATTACAAAAAATGTTATTGATAAAGGTTATGTAAGAATAGTAGGAAATAATCATTTGAAAATGGATTTACAGACAGCACAAAATCCTCGTGAATCTATCCCTGCAATTGCATTTGCTCAAGCTCATCATTTTGATAATGTTCTGCGGAGGAAAATATTTACAGCATGTTATGCTATCGAGGAAAATGAATTTAATGGCAATACATCACTGCAATTAAATGTTAAGGATATGAAAATGGAGTAAAGAAATTAAGGTTGGATTACCTGATTTCTGCGCCTGCTTTTTCCTTGTAAGTTTTCATCAACTTCTCCATAATCTTTTCGATTTGTTTATCAGTCAATGTTACATTTTCATCCTGCAAAATAAAACTAAGTGCATACGATTTTTTATCCGATGGCAATTTCTCCCCTTCATAAACATCAAATAAGTTTACACTTTTTAAAATGTTCTTTTCTGCTTGATACGCCAACTGCTCCAGCTGTTCAAACTTAATTGTTTTATCAATCAATAAAGCCAAATCTCTTCTTACTTCAGGAAATTTAGCCACTTCAGTATATCGTAAATTTGTTTTCATTACAGCATCCAATATCAAATCCCAATTGAAATCAGCATAAAAAACTTCCTGTTTAATATCCATTAATTTTAAAATTGATTTTGATACAGAGCCGAATTCTACAATCGTTTTTTTATTAAAGTTGAAACCTAAACCGTTTGAAAATGCATCGTTATTTATTTCAGATAATTTAATATCATTTAATCCCAATCGCCCCAGCACTGAATTTACAATACCTTTCAGCGAATAAAAATTTACATTCTCGTTTTTTGCATTCCAGTTTTCCTCCTGCTTTTTCCCTGTGATATATAAGGACAGATGTTTTGTTTCAACATATTTTGCAGCTTCTCCACTCTTAATTGATAAATATGTTTTACCAAATTCATATAATTTCAAATCCGCGTTTTTCCTGTTTTGATTATATGCAATCGTTTCAAGTCCTCCAAACAAAAGAGTTTGGCGCAATGCATTCAAATCGCTGCTAAGCGGATTCATCATGGTTACGCTTCTTTCAGGACTGGTAGAATTAAGTTTAACTGAATAATCTCCTTTCGTTAACGACAAATTCATCATTTCCGAAAACCCATTATTAGAAAGCAAATCTGCAACAGCATTCTGAATTTTTTCTTTGTCCGGTTTTTCTGAATAAGATAAAGAAGAATTTAAAACAGTCGGAATCTCTATATTATTATATCCATAAATCCTCAACACTTCCTCAATCACATCCTGCTCACGTGTTACATCCACTTTAAATGCCGGCACCGAAAGCAGCAAAGCATCATGCCCTTCATGTTCTATTTCAATACCTAACGAAAGAATAATCTTTTTAATAATTTCTAAATCGATGTGTTTACCTATCATTTGCTCACATTTCAAAAATGAAAATGGAACTTTATGATTGGCAATTTTCTTAGGATAAATATCAACAACTTCTGATGAAACTTCTCCTCCGGCAATTTCTTTAATTAATAACGCCACCCGCTTTAATGAATAAACAGTAATGTTTGGGTCTGTTCCTCTTTCAAATCGAAAGGATGCATCTGTTTTTAAACTATGTCTTTTAGATGATTTACGGATAGATGTAGAATTAAAATAAGCTGATTCTAAAAATATTTTCGTTGTGTTTTCAGTAACTCCGGATTCTATTCCTCCAAACACACCGGCAATGCACATAGGGCTTTCCGCATTGCAAATCATCAAATCATCCAATGATAATTCCCTGTCTGTTTCATCCAGCGTTTTGAATTTAGTTTTATCGCCCAGCTTTTTTACTACTACTTTATTGCCTGTAATTTTATCTGCATCAAAGGCATGCAAAGGTTGCCCCAACTCATGAAGAACATAATTGGTAGCATCCACAATATTATTTATTGGGCGAACACCAATCGATTTTAATTTATTCTTCAACCATTCAGGTGATTCTCCAACTTTAATATTACTCATCGAAACCCCTGAATAACGTGGGCAAGCAGTAGTATCTTCAACAGTAACTTCAATATTCAAATCAGTATTATCTGTTTGAAATGCATCAACAGATGGCAACTCCAGTTTAGAATTTAGAATTCCCAATTTGGAATTTTCACTATTTATTACTGCAACCAAATCTCTCGCAACGCCCACATGAGAAGCAGCATCAGCGCGATTCGGTGTTAACCCGATTTCGAAAATATAATCTTCTTCTATCTTTAAATAATCTTTTGCAGGCGTTCCCACTTTCGCATTTGCATCCAATACCATTACTCCCGCGTGCGATGCGCCTAACCCTATTTCGTCCTCGGCACATATCATTCCTTCGGATGCTGCGCCGCGTATTTTTGATTTCTTTATTTCAAACGGTTCTCCCGAAGTAGGATATAACATTGCGCCTATTGTTGCCACCATCACTTTTTGTCCTGCTGCCACATTCGGTGCGCCGCATACAATATTCAGAAGAGTCCCTGTGCCAACATCCACAGTGGTTACACTTAATCTGTCAGCGTCAGGATGTTTATCTTTGGTTATTACTTTGCCAATAACCACTCCATTTAAACCACCTTTAATGGTTTCATATTTCTCGAGACTCTCCACTTCCAGTCCACAATTTGTAAGCGAAACAGCAATTTCCTCAGGAGATAATTTTGTATCTATATATTGTTTAAGCCAGTTATAGGAAATTTTCATTTTAAAATATTATTTTAATCGAACCGCAAAAGTAACAAATATATTGAAGGCTGATTTAAGTTTACCTCTGATAGAAATTGTAGACTCCAAAATTAAATGAAATTCAAGGTGCTATAATTTACTATTTTGGGTCTTTTAAAAACGCGCTATAAATATAAGATAGTCATGTAAAAATACAATTTGAATTTTTTGGCAAAGATTTCCGTATTGCTGTTTAGGAGCTTTAAAAATATATGTTAAATGTAATTTTAGAGCCTAATATGTTGAATAACAGTATAAGTTGATTTAATCAAGCTCGTTTTCAATGCATCCAATTCCCATTTCAATGCATCCAATTCCCACTTCGTTGACGCCAATTCCTACTTCAATGCATCCAAATCCCACTACATTGATGCCAATTCCTATTTCAATGCATCCAATTCCCACTACGTTGACGCCAATTCCTACTTCAATGCATCCAAATCCCACTTCAATGTAAAAAAGAAAAGCCTCGCATTTCTGCGAGGCTTTCAATTAATCACCCATTCACAAACAAAAAACTTATTTCTTTTCGTCTTTCACTTCTTCAAAATCCACATCAGTTACTTCGCTGTCTTTTTTCTCTTCTGTATGCGGCTCACCTCCCTGCGGATTTCCGTTTGCACCTGCGCCTTGCGTTGCATTGTACATATCCTGCGAAGCAGCTTGCCATGCATTATTTAATTTCTCAAGAGCAGCATCAATACCGGCTAAATCTTTAGACCCATGAGCAGTTTTTAATTCTGTCAAAGCATCTTCAATCACTGATTTTTTCTCTGCCGGAATTTTATCTCCATACTCTTTCAATTGTTTTTCTGTCTGGAAGATAGTAGAATCAGCAGTATTTATTTTTTCGATTTCCTCTTTTATTTTTTTATCAGCTTCCGCGTTTGCATCAGCATCCGCTTTCATACGTTTGATTTCATCTTCAGTCAAGCCGGATTTAGCTTCAATACGGATGTTATGCGATTTACCTGTTGCTTTATCCTTAGCAGATACCTGTAAAATACCATTTGCATCAATATCAAAAGTAACTTCTACTTGAGGCACACCGCGTGGTGCAGGAGGAATTCCATCCAAATTAAATTCACCTAACTTACGGTTATCTTTCGCCATTGCACGCTCTCCCTGATAAACCACAATCTGTACCGAAGGCTGATTATCACTTGCGGTAGAGAAGCTTTCCGATTTTTTGGTAGGAATAGTAGTGTTCGATTCAATCAACTTGGTGAACACACCTCCCATAGTTTCGATACCTAATGATAACGGAGTAACATCCAATAACAACACATCTTTTACTTCACCGGTCAACACACCACCCTGAATTGCAGCACCTATTGCTACCACTTCATCAGGATTTACTCCTTTTGAAGGAGCTTTTCCAAAGAACTTCTGAACCGCATCCACTATTGCAGGAATACGAGTAGAACCACCTACCAAAATAATTTCGTTGATATCATTTACTGTCAAACCAGCATTCTTTAAAGCAGTTTTGCAAGGCTCAATAGTACGTTTAATTAAATCATCAACCAACTGTTCAAATTTTGCACGAGTTAATGTACGCACCAAATGTTTTGGTATTCCATCAACAGGCATTATATATGGCAAGTTTATTTCTGAAGTAGCAGTGCTCGATAATTCAATCTTTGCTTTTTCAGCAGCTTCTTTCAAACGTTGCAACGCCATTGGGTCTTTTGATAAATCCAATCCGCCGTTTTCTGATTTGAACTCAGCCACCAACCAGTCAATTATTTTATGGTCGAAATCATCACCACCTAAGTGAGTATCGCCATCTGTTGATTTTACTTCAAATACACCATCTCCTAATTCCAATACAGAAACGTCGTGTGTTCCACCTCCGCAGTCAAATACCACAATCTTTTGGTCAGTATGTTTTTTATCCAAACCATAAGCCAAAGCCGCAGCAGTAGGTTCGTTGATGATACGTTTAACTTTTAAACCTGCAATCTCGCCGGCTTCTTTAGTTGCCTGACGTTGTGCATCATTAAAGTATGCCGGAACAGTAATAACCGCTTCAGTTACTTCGTGCCCCAAATAATCTTCAGCAGTTTTTTTCATCTTCTGAAGAATCATTGCAGAAATCTCCTGTGGAGTATATTTTCTGTCGTCAATCAAAACACGCGGAGTATTATTATCTCCTTTTACAATTTTATAAGGAACACGGGCAATTTCTTTTGTTACTTCATCAAACGTATGTCCCATAAATCGTTTTATAGAATATACTGTTTTAGTAGGATTTGTGATTGCCTGACGTTTTGCAGGGTCACCCACTTTGCGTTCGCCGCCTTCCACAAATGCTACAATAGAAGGTGTCGTGCGTTTTCCTTCACTGTTAGGAATTACAACCGGCTCATTACCTTCCATTACAGATACGCAAGAGTTAGTTGTTCCTAAATCGATTCCAATTATTTTGCTCATTTTATTTAAGTTTTAGTTGTTACAATTTTATTTTACGGTTTGCCTTTTTCAATCATTATGCCATTAACTTTTTATTGCAATTATGTCATAAAAAAACACCATAATATAAATTATGGTGTTTAAAATATGACAAAGAGGCAGAAGTTTATTGGCAGATAATAAGTTGCCCCTGGCCGTTTAAAAATTTCAATGACCTTGTATATTGCCCACAAGCAAGAGAATCCAAAGTTCCACCTGTACTTGATGACAGAACTCTGCTTACTGGAGCCTCATTAAATCGAGCGGAAAAAATGCCTAAGCCATTATTAATATTTGTAAATATTGGTTTATCCTGAACTATTCCTGTTGAAGGAGCATTAACTTGGATATATGTATTCAAATCATCGGCTCCTGCAGTTAAATGAATCTCTGTTTTCAAAGCTCTTCTGGCTACAAGATTAGTAGTAGGCTTTCCGTTTAATTGATTACCGATAAATTGGAGGAAACTCTGGCCAAGAAAGTCAAACTCCATGGCTTCATTTCCTGCTAAACCTTGAGTGTTTTGTGTAGGAAATTGCCAGTCAAGATGCAATGTGTCGTTACCTGCACTGCTTCCATTTATTGTAGAATCAATATAATTAAAGCGAATTGAAGGCTGGTAAATTCTTGCATTTACTCCACTATTCCACTTAATAAAAAAACGATAATTATTATTATTGGGAATAATAAAACTTAAAACAGGATTTATTGAAGTAGAAGGTGCAGGACTCACAAATTGCCCGATACTTGATATCAAAGAAGTCTGGGAACTTACCTGAGTTCCGGTTTCACTGTTTGATATTATTAATTTATATGTATTCGAAGTATTAAAAAAGCCGGCTCCCAATGAAGCACTGTCAATTGAGTAAATGGCATTCGCTTGATCAGGCCCATAAAAAATACCAGGGTCCTTTGGAACGCTTTTGTCCGGAGATAATGTTTTTTCGGGAAGTATAATATTACCATTCGAGTCAAATCTTTGCAATTTAACAGTTAAGGAATGTACATATTGAGATGAATCTTTTATTTGCGCGTAAGAATAAGCATTGCCCTGTCCTAAAAAAGCTTTATTAACTTTTATATACTGCTTGTTTTGCGACTGGTCTAATAACCCATAAACAACCATTGTTTCCTTATACTGGCCATTAATATCCATTTTAGTACTGCAAGCAGGGAACAGCACACTTGAAAGAAACAATAGATAAACAAAATTCTTTTTCACGAAATAAAATTCTATAACTTTTTAAATTTAAGCGGTTGCAAATGTATTAAATTATACAATCGCTTTGCAGTTAAATTAATATAATTATGCAGGAATGCTAATTTCAATTTTGTGTTATCAGATAAATACACATTTTTTATATGCCTTTATGAGTTTATATGGTAAAATCTTTAATAATTCAACTTAAGTCGAGAATTTTTATTATTCAGCAATTATGTCAATAAAATATTCTATTTACCATGCAACCTTTTTTTATTTTTTAGCGTCATTAGACGTAGGGATTATTAAATAGTTGCCTTAAAATTAATATTTAATTATATTTTAGTATTTTTGGATTCCTAAATATATTAATTTCAACCTTCGAAATAACCGACAAAATAATATTCAATTATTTATAATAAAATGTTAAAAAAAGTACTTTTATCAATAATTTTCATCTCTTTTATACTGCTAAAAGGCTTTTCTCAATCCACTTTGCCTTTCATTGACAGTAAAGAATATGAAGAAATGAAAAAGCAAGGCACACTTCCCAAGAGTGTTGTTTTTCCAAATTCGCCTTTAAATGTATCCAGCGCACAGGAATCTAAACAATTGGGAGTAACCGGTGATAAGAACCTTAGAGTTCCTAATCAAAAGGCTCCTTCAAGTTTTTGCAGTTGCCTGGTTCCAATTGATGCGACATTTAGTTTAGTTCCATTTGCAAATTCTACCGGCCCGGATTATAGAAACGACGATGATTATACAAATGCAATTTCGATACCATTTAATTTTTGTCTGTATGGTACCAATTGGAATTCAGTGTATATCAATAATAATGGTAATCTTTCATTTGGTGCTTCTTATTTTACATTTACAGCGGTCGCTTTTCCATCCAACCAATATGTAATGGTTGCACCTTTTTGGGCTGACGTAGATACCCGAATACCCTCTGTAAATGGACCTCCAAGCGGTTTGGTTTATTATAAAATTACTCCTACCTATATGATTGTTCAATGGCAAGCGGTAGGTTATTATGCATATTATACTGATAAAGTAAACACTTTTCAAGTAATTATTACAAATGGTTCAGATCCGATTCTTCCTCCTGGAGATAATGTAGCATTTTGTTATGGCAGTATGCAGTGGACAACTGGAGATGCTTCCGGGGGATCAAATGGATTTGGAGGTTCATCTGCCACAGTTGGAATAAATAAAGGAGATGGAATTAATTTTATTCAAATGGGGCAGTTTGATCAGGCAGGATCAAGTTATGCAGGTCCTTATGCTACTAATGATGGTGTTTCCTGGCTGGATAATAAATCTTTCTACTTTAATACCTGTACTACCACCAATATTCCACCAGTTGTAAGCGGATTTAATAATTGCGACACTTTAAGAATTTGTGGAACAGGAGATTCATTAGTTATTAGCGGTTTGTTTCTTTCTCCTGAACAAGGTCAAAATACTACTGTAAGCATCAATTTGAATGGAACTGCTAATGCTTCGGTTATCAGCAATGTTCCTGGGAATACTGCTTCGGCAGCAGTATTGGTTGTTGCAAGTCCGGCAAATGCAGGAAATAATATTATAACATTTACCGCTACTGATAATGGAACACCTGTTGGTATTACTACTGTCTCCGTAGATGTTTTTGTTGACACCACTGGTATAGCGGCATTGCATCCTGTACTTACACGCGGCGGTCCGTTTTGTGTAGGCGACAGTACTCAGTTAAATGTTAACCCAACTACCTATTCCTATTTATGGAGTACCGGTGCAGTTACCCCTTCTATTTATGTTAATACTTCCGGTCAGTATTGGGTAACTTCCATGTTAAATGGCTGTTCACAGACAAATGTTATTAATGTGCATGCCAACCCGCTGCCAACACCTGTTATTGTAGGCCCTACAATTACCAACTGCGGAACCGGACAAACTACTTTAACTGTTGATTCATTAATTTATTCTTCATATCAATGGTCGAATGGAAGTACAGGCACTTCAATAACTGTAGGCGGTGGAACATATACTGTTACTGTTGTCGATTCCAATGGGTGTACAGGTATTTCTCCTCCAATTAATGTTACTTCACAACCGGCACCTGTTATTGTTGCGCATAATGATACTTCGTTTTGTAATGGAACAGCCAACCTTTGGGCAACTTTCAACACTCCGCCACCACCAACTGTGTGTGGACTAAGCACTACAGGGGGATCTACCGGAACACCAAATGTCGGAACTATTGGTACCGGTTTGCAATCCTGCGACGACTATAGTTTTCCTGCTCCATTTGGAAATGAATATACATCAACCATTCAACAGTATTTATACACCGCTGCCGAATTGAATGCCGCTGGTATAAGTGCAGGAAAAATAAATCAACTGGACTTTAATGTCACGCTGATTGACTTAGCAAGCTTCACAATTCCAATTACTACCTATCATAATTATGAAGTGAAAATGGGATGTACCAACCTTACTACTTTCAGCGCTACACCTACTTCACTAGTGACAGGCTTATATACAGTTTATCCTTCTTCAACATATAATGTGGTTACAGGCTGGAATACTTTTCCTTTTACAACTGCTTTCGAATGGGATGGAGTATCTAATGTTATTGTTCAGATTTGTTTTAGTGAGTTTCCTCCTGCATTCAACTATACCATTAATTGCCAGACAGCAGAAACCGCTACTGCAAATTATTCAAGTCAGGAATATGAAAGTGATCAGGAAGATGCCTGTACATCTCAGCTTCTCGGTTTTTACGATGCTCAGCAGCTGCATCCTGATATTCGTTTCCATTATTGCTTAACCCCTCCGGCTTCTGCCTTCACCTATCTCTGGACTTCCATCCCCACAGGTGGAAACATTGCCAATGATACTGCACAATATACTACAGGTACCCCTACTGTACCTACCGAATATATTGTAACTGTTACCAACAGAAACGGTGGCTGCTCGGCTACAGATACTGTGAATGTTAGTGTGCTTAACGTCTCAGGAATGGTTATTACTCCTGCAGGTCCTTTCTGTTCCAGCAATCCTATAGATACGTTACATGTTTCTGTGCCGATAGGAACAGGTGTATTCTCAGGTTCTGGAATTACCGACCCTAATTTAGGAATATTTAATCCTGCGGTAGCAGCCATAGGGTTTGATACCATTCATTATACTGTTACCGGAAGTATTTGTGGAAATGGCGATACTTCTATAGTTATTCAGGTATCTAATGTTCTCAACCCCACAATTACTGCCGTTCCTCCGCTTTGTTCATCGTATAATCCTGTTACACTGCAGGCTGCTACACCTGGAGGAAGCTGGTCGGGACCAGGTATTACCGATACGATTAATGGCATATTCAATCCTGCTTTGCCGGGAATGGTAGGAAACAATGTGGTTGCATATACAATTTACCATCCTTGTTACTCAAAAGACACAGTAACAATTAATGTTACTCAGCAACAATATGCAACAATAAATAATGTAGGCGGTCCGTATTGTGTAGGTGTTGCACCTTTTATGCTTACCTCAGTCGGCATTGGCGGAACATGGTCAGGTCCGGGAATGTCGGCCAGCGGACTATTCAGCCCTGCTGTAGCCGGGCCGGGAACGTTTACGGTCTATCATTATATCTCGGCTTTCTGTGGTGATACTGCTTCGGCAAGCATTACCGTGTTGCCAAATCCTACAAGTGTTATTTCTTCTGATATTACCAGTGCATGTCAGCCTGCTGCCATTAATTTTTCAAGTACAGATAATCCTCCGGGCGGTACTTGTTTCTGGGATTTTGGTGACGGACAAACATCCACAATCTGCAATCCTTCTCATTTATACACAAGTTTCAATGGAGGTGTTCCTTATACTGTTTCTTTAATTTATACTGCCCCTGACGGATGTAAGGATTCTGTTACCAATATTGGCATGATAACTGTTTTCTCTCAGCCAGCTGCTTCATTTTATGCTACTCCGCAGCCTACCGACATTACCCATCCGGAAATTTCTTTTGTAGATAATTCAACAGGCGTAATTAATACCTGGACATGGACTTTCGGTACAGGTGCAGGTTCCAGTTTGCCAAATCCTTCGTACATTTATCCTGATACGGGCACTTATCATGTAACTTTAGTGGTGATGAATAATAATGGCTGCACAGATACCACACAGGGCAATGTGATTATTGATCCTATAATGACTTGCTATATTCCCAATGCATTTACACCGGATGGAAATGGTGACAACGATGAATTTAAGGTGTATGGCACATTTCTATCACCTGACGGATTTTCAATGTCAATATTTGACAGATGGGGCGAACGTATTTTCCATACAGAGGATTTGAATACAGGATGGAATGGAAGGAAATATAATTCAGGACCTTTGGTTCAGGTTGATGTATATGTATATAAAATAGATGTGAAAGACTGGAAAGGCCTTTCTCACGAATATATAGGCAGAGTAACGGTGGTTAGGTAGAGGTATATTATAGTAAATAATGATTTAAAGAGGAATGACGAAAGTTGTTCCTCTTTTTTTATTCAATCCATTTTGACTGCCAAAAAAATCAGAGGAAAAAGGAAAATTCACATTAAAGCAATTAGTAATAAGCGGATTAAATAATATTCAGCAAATGTTATATCAGAAATGATTAGCAATGAAAAATAAGAATACAAAAATAGACATTATATAACTTAAGGTAATAAAGAATTTCGCTTAATATTCTAAAATTATGAAGTCAACAAGCAATTTCCATAGCTAATTCATCTTGGTTATTATTTCAGCTTCTTAATTTGTCTTTCACAATTCTACTTCTTTTTACTTTGCTTATTGCGTGATCTATTCTCAACTATTCCAATAATTTCACAAATGCAAATCATAGAAGAATATAAAAAATCGCTGAAATCAAACAATAACAATGCTTTTAAATAATTATTATTTAAAGAATCACAATATTAATGATTCATGATAATGCTTATTATATCTATATGTCTTTTTAAAAATGTGAGATTTCGAAATATATTCTGAATAATTAAAAAACTGTTAAAATTTCATTCAATTCATTTACTATAGGTTTTCGACAAGCTCAGACTGACCTTGCGCACCTGTCATCCTGAGCTTGTCGAAGGAGTGTGATAACTCAAATATTGTTATAATGCATTTTATTTTAATGAAATTTAAACAGTTTCTAAAACGTAACC
>CAIQBY010000050.1 GCA_903870175.1 uncultured Bacteroidota bacterium | reverse complement strand
GCTCGCTTTATCAAATCCAAATAATCCTGATGTTTTTAATGCCCGGGGAAAATCCTATTATAAACTTAAAAAATATGATTTGGCAAAGGCTGATTTTTCAAAAGCAATTCAATTGAATGCTTCTATTTCCGACTATTGGCTTAATATTTCAATGGCTGAAAACGCAACAGGCAATAAAGCAGGTGCACAGTCGGATGTTATCAGAGCACAGCAATTGGGAGCAAAAATAGATGCTGCTTATTTAAATGACTTAGGTATAAAATAAACAACACACCAATCAAATTTCCTTTACTTTCCTTTTTTGTTATATTTGTACTATTATAGCCTTCATCTAAAAATATTAAGTTCTTGAAACTGATAGCTAGAATCTACAACTATGATAAAAGCTATTATTATTGATGATAAAGTTAAAGACACTGAATTTCTTAAAAAATTAATTCTAGATAATTGTAAAACAATTGAAATTGCAGGCATTGCAGACAATATCATAACAGCAACTCAATTAATCGAGAAAGTTAAACCGGATCTTATTTTTCTTGATATAAATATACTACCAAAAAACGAATTTCTTTTTTTTGATACAGATAATAATGTTTCCTTTGATATTATTTTAACCGCCGACATAGATATAAGTTCTTTTCTTTCCCATAAAATTTCTGCAATACACTGTCTCGAAAAGCCTGTAAAAACAGACGAACTTATTGAAGCATTAACTAGATATTTTTATAAAATGGAAACAGGTTTACTGCTAGCCAAAAACAATACGCTCCAAAATCAACTGTATATGCTTTCAAACAACAAACCTCAGATTACGTTTTTAAAAAATGGGTTTAATGTTGTCAAATTCAGAGAAGATATAATTCATGTAAAGGCAAATACTAATTATAGCGATGTATATTTCATCAATGATAAAGGAATATATCAGGAATGTCAACCGCTAGGTAAATATGCTCTTATCCTTACTCAAAAATATTTTCTTCGTATTCATCGCTCCAATCTTATTAATCTAAATCATGTAATTGGTTTTAGCCTAGGTGCAAGCGATGTAACAATGATTGGCGATAAAGAATTGGAAATATCAAAGTCTTATAGAAAAGATTTTTTGAATCGTTTCAACAATAAATAAGTAAATACTTTTAAGACTATTTTAATTCAATTAATTTTCGGTCAGTTTAAACTTTCTGTTTTTATAATTCGCTTATCTATTTTCATCACTTTCTTTCGTTTCTGCTCTTCCTAATTCAACAAGAGATTCTTCGCTTTGCTCTGAATGACAAAAATTTCAGGACATAAATTGGGAGGAGAGAAAAACGGCTTTGCCGTTTTTCTCTCCTCCTTCCAAAATCTAAACGAAACGTGTCATTCAGAGCGAAGTGAAGAATCCAAATTAATAAAATCAAGTAAAAATTACAGTATTTTTTCATCCTTCCATTCCATTCATTGTCAAAACATGTCTATTCATATAGTTTTTCTATCCACTAATTAAGTTGATTGATTTAACGAAATAACTCATGGTACTTTTGTTCCGAAAAAAATAAATATTTAATTAATCAATCATAATAAAAACAAGTAAAATGAAAAAAACAACCATTTATGTAAAGATTGCGCTTTTAGTAGCGAAAATGAAAGTAGAAGGGTTATTAACATTTGCAAAAGCGATTAGCGGCACTATTGCAACAGACACGGAGATTGTTATCGACCCGATAGTACAGGCAAATCTTGCGAAAAAAATTGCCGAGCTGGATGCAACTGTAGTGCTTCGGGAAACGGATTTTTCAAAAGCAATGACTAAAAAAGAAGGTAATCAGGCAACAGAATTAATACTTATTCTTACTGATATTGCCAACAGTACCGAGAAGCAGGCAAACGCTTTATCTCCGGGAGATGTTCCTGCTATAGAAGAAATTATTCTTCGAATAGGTTTTAAACTTTTCAAAACGCGTTTCATAACAGGACGTATTTTTGAAGTTTTCAAAAAAATAATTGGCGGTGTCAGCATCAGGATGAAAGCCTTGAAGCCAGGCACTACTTATTACTGGCGATGGTCGCTGGATAAAATAATATGGACAACACTTCAATCTACACAATCGGCAAGCGTACGCATTGCAGGGTTGCCAAGTGATAAAAGAGTATATTTCGAGTCGGCTACCACACCACCGCAATCACGTGTTCCGTTATTGGATGCCAAAGGTTTTGAGCCGGAATGGGGTGATACCATTTCTGCCATGATACCATAAGTTCCTGTTTTATTCCGCTTATAAAACAAACTATTCCGTTTAATCATTCATTTGATTAAACGGAATTTTTTTTGTTCCCTCCTTTTCAATTACTACTAATCTATTGATTAATACCAATAAATCATCTGTTTATGTTGTTAAAGCTTTTGTTTTAAATAATAGCTCATCAATGTTTAATGTTTGAGAATTTGTTATAGATAATAATCCAGCTATGTTTAATGTTAAAGCATTTGTTATTAGTAATAGTTCACTTATGTTTAATGTTTAAGCATTTGTTATTGATAAGAGTTCTGTTATGTTTAAAGTAGAAGAATTAGTTATTGATATTAGTTCATCTATTTAAGATGGCAGAGCATTGCTTAATAATAATAGAGTATCTATGTTTGATGTCAGTTCATTTATTAATGATATTAGATTATCTATGTTGTATATTAAAGTAGTTGTTGTTGATAATAGCTCATTTATGTTTGATGTTAGTTCTTTATTGCTGTACGCGGAGTTATTTCAATGACTTATAAAATAAAGTTTGTAAATTGCACCCACTAAATATTAAATTTCCAATGATATCAAACACAAAAGTTTTCTTCCCTAATTTAGATGGCTTTCGGTTTATATGCTTTCTTATTGTGTTCTGCAATCATTCAATTGATTGTTTGGGCCTGTTTATTGACTGGTCTCCTAAATATGCAATTATTGATGAGAATTTTTTCCTTAACGGAGATTTAGCTATAAGTTTCTTTTTTGTCTTAAGCGGTTTTTTAATCACCTATTTATTACTTCACGAAAAAAAAATGACAGGCAAAATCAATATAAAAAATTATTACGTAAGAAGAGTCTTGAGAATATGGCCTCTTTATTTTTTAATAATTATTATCACAATGTATTTTATTCCAATGTTATCGAATCATATGCCCGAAAATTTCCCTATGAATACGTCAATGGAGAATGTAAACGTATGGTTATATTTAGGTTTTTTAGGGAATTTCAGTGTCTTGTTCAATGGGATAGATAATGTGCTGGTAGGTGTTTTGTGGACAGTATCAATTGAAGAACAATTTTATTTAATATGGCCATTGATAATTGCATTTGTACCTACAAAATATCTTTTAAAAACATTTTTAGCATTGATTTTTGGTTCTATAGCATTCAGATATTTTTATGCGCACGGCGATTTTATGATTGCAAGATTTCACACTCTTTCTGCCACCTCTGATTTAACTTCAGGTGCTCTGATAGCATTATTGGCGACAAAAGAAATGTTTATAAACCGTATTAAAATAATGCCTAAATCAACAATAATAATTATATATATAGTTGGCTTTATTTTTTTTCCTCTGAGATTTTTTATAATGAATCCCGAAAATCATTTAGTTCTATTGTCATCCATACTACCGGTTGTGTACTCAGCATTTTTTGCCTTTATTATTTTTGAACAAAACTATGCAGATAATTCATTTTATAAAATAGGAAATGCGAAAAGGATTTCATCACTTGGAAAATATACATATGCAATGTACAGTTTCCATTTTATAATGTTCTTTGTTGTACTGTATGCATATTCTCTGCTTGGAGGAAAATTTCCTTTTTACTATAAAGGATTTTTTGGAGTTACAATTGTTACACTCATTCTTACCATTTC
Source organism: uncultured Bacteroidota bacterium (assembly GCA_903870175.1). GTDB lineage: Bacteria > Bacteroidota > Bacteroidia > 2-12-FULL-35-15 > 2-12-FULL-35-15 > 2-12-FULL-35-15. The sequence goes on along the minus strand of CAIQBY010000050.1, from coordinate 131 downwards.
CTTTTCAAAAATAAGCTATAAGTACTTTGAGATAAAGTTCCTTAATCTTAAAAAGAAATTTATTAGCATTGACACTTCAAAAGAGCAGTAATTTAAATACGTTGAGAATAGTTATGTCTTTTTATTTAATG
>CAIQBY010000049.1 GCA_903870175.1 uncultured Bacteroidota bacterium | reverse complement strand
TGGTATGTAGAACTTGATGATGGCGATTAACTTCAACTGCGCCTGATTGTCGTGGAAATCCTTTTTATTTTTCTTTTTCAGAAAAATAAAAAGATTGGAACAAAAGCAGGGAGGAACTTGATGAATGGCAGAATGGTGATTCGCCCAAAAATTTATTACTTCAAATTGTGTTTTAAGCAATTATTATTATGCCTTTATTGGGTAGAAAATGGAGTGATTTTTTAGATTTTTAAAGTGACTTCATTTTGTGAATGTTTAAAACTGCATAAGGATATGAAATATATTTCCGTAAATTTGTTATAACTAATACTAAATGATATGAAAAATAAACTTTTTGTCGCAGTGGTTTTTGCAGTAGTGTTGTTTTCATCAAAGGGTTTTTCGCAATTTAATACGGAAGTGAAGATTGTGAAAATGGATACTATGGTGACTGTTAAAGGCGGTTTTATTATTGGAAAAATAGTGAAGGTGACGGAGACGGAGATTGAATTTAAAAAAGAGATTGATGCTGATGCGCCGATTTATGTGGTGGATAAAAGTAAACTGAAAGAAATAAGATGGGGAAACGGGAAGGTGGAAAAAGTGGAACAGGATGAAATGGATGTGAATAAAGAGTTTTCGATTATTGATTTGCGGTCGGCAATAAAATTTAATTTCTTTTCGCTGGTTAATGATCAGGTGACTTTTACTTATGAGCATACATTGAAGGTTGGTTATAATGCTGAAGTTTCGGTTGGAATTATTAATAATTCGATGCTGAAATATTCGTTTAATTCGGGCATTAATTTAACTCAGGGTGTGCTGGCTAAAGCGGGTGTTAAATATTTATTGGGTACTGATTATTATATTAAAGGATTGAAATATACTCATCCGCTAAAAGGGAGGTATTTGAAACCGGAAATTTCTTATTCGAGTTTTATTATCAGAGGGGTGCAGGGTTATTTGCAAAGTTCAGTCCAGAATTCTTCCTATTATAATGGTTACTACTATTACTCTACTCCGGTATATTCGGACAGGAAAATAAATGCGTGTGCGATAACATTGAACTATGGCAGGCAATTTATTTTAGGTAATATGTTTACAATAGGTTATAGTGTGGGATTGGGTTATTCTTTTGTTTCGTCAAAATATACCAATCCTGTTTTTAACAGCAGTCAGGTTGTTGGAGGTTATTCAGATTTAAAAAATACTCCTACTGATTTATATACACACTTAAGTGCATCAGGATTGCCTGTTGCGTTTACCGGGACTTTTACGTTTGGTTATATATTTAAATGATGTGGTAAATCGGGTGAATATTCACTAACCGATTTACAATTTCCGATAATTATTTAAGAGAATAAATTATTCTGCCTTGAAATATTTGAGGGCGGATAAATCAACAAGGTGTACATCTTTGTAATAAAAATTGAGGATATGTTTGTATGAATATCCAAGAATTGCCTGGTGCATAGCTCCTTCCTGACATAAGCCAACACCGTGCCCATAACCGCGTCCATTAAATTTTACTGAATCGCCATCCTGCTCAATAGAGAAATAAGTAGACTTTAGTTTGAAGTCGGCACGAATTGTTTTCAGAGGTATTTTCAAGTCTTTATCAGTGAAATAAACTGCCCGTCCGTAAGTCTGTGAGAAGGAAGTATTGGTGGCTACTTTCAAGCTGTCAGCCACAGGGTATTTATGTTTCAGTTGCAGATAAGTATTCCAGTCTTCGTAGGAAATACTGCGCTGCCAGTGAGCATTAGGGCTATTGAGACAAAAAGTATCTTTCACTGATTTTAAATAAGTAGTGGAAATTGACCATACATCCTGCGAATTGCACGTCATACCGCCGCAATTGGAATGGAAGGCTGCTGTTATCAGATTCAAATCGTTATCTACTACCACAAGTCCGCGTGTGTCCTGCACAGCTTTTATGACATTAAGCTCGGTTGCTTTTTCGTTGTATGCCTGACAATGTACATCGTCGCATACCTGAAAGCCTTCTGCTTCGTGACGTGTAATGTTTGTAAGCAAAAAGGTACGGCATAAAATAGATTGAAGTTTATAATATTCCATACTTATTCTTTTGCCTGCTTCGGACTGAACAACTCCAGAAATATACTTTTCCAAATCGACATTATTTATCAGCGTAAACTGCTTTTTATCCGGACTGAGTCCTACTTCCAGGTTGTTATCATACGTACGAACTTTACTCAACGGATTAACCGATTTGATTTTGAAAACAGCTTCAGGTGCTTTCGAATAAAACTTTATGGAGGCATATTTGCCAATGTTTTTCTCGAAGGTTTTTAATCGGATTGAATCGTTTTCAACATTCATCTGATAAATTCCGGATGGGTCGCAATCAGTTAATAACAATCCATCTCCGTAAACCATATAATTGCCAGTGAGTGGCGAAAAAATAAATGTGGTGATAACGCGCGTGGTTAAAATACGAACAGTTACGTTGGTTAAATTCTCGCTGTGGGCAAGAGTGGTGATAAGTAAAAATAATATTATTATTTGTTTTTTCATTTTAAATTTAGACCTCACCCCCTGCCCCTCTCCTTGAAAAAAGGAGAGGGGTGACTGAGTGTGATGTACTTTGTAATTAATACTTAATACTCATTTAAATACTTTATCATCAACTCTGCTGCCTTCTTTGATGCACCCGAACCGCCCAGTTTTGCTTTCAGTTCGGCATAATTCTCCAGCATTACTTTTCGAGTTGAGGGGGTTAATAATTTATCTACTTCAGATTTTAAATTGGTTTCGTTTAATTCGTTTTGTATTAATTCTGTTACTATTTCCTTGTCCATAATTAAATTGACCAGCGAAATATATTTCACTTTTACTAACTGCTTTGCTATTGCAAAAGATATTGCTCCTCCTTTATAACATACTACTTCGGGCACACCAAACAAAGCAGTTTCCAAGGTGGCAGTACCAGATGTAACCATTGCCGCTTCTGCCTTTTGCAACAATTGATATGTCTGATTAAACACAATTGGCACATAATAATCTTTAATGAATGTCTGGTAATATTCTTCGGATTGGGAAGGTGCGCCCGCGATTACAAATTGGTAATTACTGTATTGTTTTTGCATCGAAAGCATTAACGGAAGCATGGTTGCAATTTCCTGTTTTCTGCTGCCGGGAAGCAAAGCAATAATTGGTTTAGCAGATTCAATTGACAGCTCATTTTTAATTGATGCATAGTTGCTGACAGCGTCCAGTAATGGATGTCCGACAAAATCAACATCAAAATCAAAACGTTTGTAAAACTCTTTTTCAAAAGGAAGAATCACAAACATTTTATCCACCACCTTCTTTATTTTATGAACGCGAGATTGTTTCCATGCCCATATTTGCGGCGATATATAATAGAACACTTTTATCCCGGAAGCTTTCGCAAATTCGGCAATACGTAAATTAAAACCTGGATAATCAACTAAAATCAACACATCCGGTTTATTCAACAGAATATCTGATTTGCAAAAGTCAATGTTTTTAAATATGGTTCGAATATTCATCAGCACTTCCGTGAAGCCCATAAATGCAAGGTCGCGATAATGCTT
>CAIQBY010000048.1 GCA_903870175.1 uncultured Bacteroidota bacterium | reverse complement strand
TCTTTCACCAGATTATCCGAAATAATAACCGACAAACTTGGTTTCCCTTTCACATCAGCGCCAAGTACCAATACCAGATTGTCAATTTGCGAGCGGAGTTCAAAAGATAAATCTTTGATAGCTTCAGCCGAATCCAAATCAATTCGCTCAGCAATAAAATTAATTCCGTTTATTGTTTCTTTCCTGGCAATCAATTCTGATTTCAGCATTTTTGCTTTGTCGCGAAGCATGGAATCAATTTGTTTCTGAAGTTCAGAATTCTGTTCTATCAATCCCTGCAAGCTTTTCACAACATCTTTAGGGTTTTTCAGCAATAGTTTTACTTCATTTACTAAATGAGTCTGGTTGTTAAAGAATTCTTCCGCTTTGTCCGAAGTTATTGCTTCTATCCGTCGGATGCCTGCCGCAACAGCAGACTCAGAAACTATTTTAAATAATCCAATTTGTCCTGTTGCAGGTACATGTGTTCCGCCGCATAATTCTATGGAATAGTTTTTATCGAATGTAACTACACGAACAGTATCTCCATATTTTTCGCCAAACAAAGCCATAGCGCCTAACTTACGAGCAGAGTCTATCGCCATTTCTTTAATATCACCGGCAATGTTTTCTCTTATTTTATGGTTTACAATAGCTTCAATTTCTGCTATTTCTTCATCAGTTACTTTTGAGAAATGTGAAAAGTCGAAACGCAAATGTTCATCATTTACAAGTGAACCTTTTTGTTCCACATGCGTTCCCAACACCTTACGCAATGCAGCATGCAGCAAGTGTGTAGAACTATGATTGTTCTCTGTCAAGGTTCTTTTTTCACTGTTAACCTTTGCAATAAAACTTTGTGTTAGAATTTCTGGTAAAGTATCTGTAAAATGAATAATAATTCCATTTTCTTTTTTAGTATCACTTATATTAATTTTTTCATTAGTAGACTCTAAAGTTCCTTTATCACCAACTTGTCCACCGCTTTCGGCATAAAATGGGGTTTGGTTTAGGACTAATTGAAATTGTTCTTTCCCTTTTGCTTTTATCTTTCTATACTTATGTATAAACACTTCCGATTCCAATTTATCATAACCAATAAACAGGTTTCCCATATCACTCATATCGTGAGCCATCGCTTCATTCGCTCCCCTATTAATGTTTTCTCTATTTCTATTAACTAGAATCCAATCCCCAGTATTAATTATACCTGCATCACGCGAACGGTTTTTCTGTTTCTCCAGCTCTTTCATAAATCCACTCTCGTCAATGCTTAAGCCATACCCTCTGGCAATCAATGAAGTCAAATCAAGCGGAAAGCCGAATGTATCATATAGCTCAAAAACGGTGAACCCATCCACGACAGTTTTCTTGTCATTGGATACAGTAATACATACCTGATCGATACGTTTCAAGCCATTTTCCAAGGTTCTGAAAAATGAAATCTCTTCTTCCTTAATTACTTTTTCAATCAATAATTTCTGTGAAGACAATTCCGGAAAGGCATGTCCCATTTGATGAGCAAGCACCGGCACCAGACGATACATGAACGGTTCTTTCAGGTTCAGTGATTGATAACCATAACGAATTGCGCGTCTTAAAATTCTTCGAATCACATATCCTGCGCCCGTATTGGAAGGTAATTGTCCGTCGGCAATGCTGAATGAAATTGCGCGTATGTGGTCGGCAATTACGCGCATTGCAATATTTATTATTAATTGTTTCTGATGTTTTTCTTCATCCTGCGGCTTATATCTCAGCCCTGATAATTCCTCAATTCTATCCAATACAGGTCTAAAAACATCGGTATCGTAATTCGATTGTTTGCCTTGCAGTATTACGCACAAACGTTCGAAGCCCATCCCGGTATCTACATGCTGAGCAGGTAATTTCTCCAAACTGCCGTCAGCCTTGCGGTTGAACTCCATGAATACGTTGTTCCATATCTCGATAACCTGCGGATGACTGGCATTGACAAGCGTTTTGCCATCAATCTTTTTCCTTTCTTCATCCGTGCGGATATCACAATGTATTTCCGAACATGGTCCGCAAGGGCCCATTTCGCCCATCTCCCAGAAGTTATCTTTTTTATTTCCTTTTAATATTCTACCCTCCGGAATAAATTGTTTCCACAAATCATAAGCTTCCTGATCAAACCCCAAACCATCGTCAGCACTGCCTTCGAACACGGTAACATACAATCTGCTTTTATCTATTTTATATACATCGGTAAGCAATTCCCAAGCCCATGTGATGGCATCCTTCTTGAAATAATCGCCAAAGCTCCAGTTGCCAAGCATTTCGAACATAGTATGATGATAGGTATCTACACCTACTTCCTCCAAATCATTGTGTTTGCCGCTCACACGCAGGCATTTCTGAGTATCAGCCACACGCGGATATTTTATCGGAGCATTGCCCAAAAACAAATCCTTGAACGGCGCCATACCCGAATTGTTAAACATCAGAGTAGGGTCGTTTTTTACTACCATAGGTGCCGAAGGAACTATTTCATGCCCTTTCGACTTAAAAAAATCTAAAAATGTTTGTCTTACTTTAGTTGATTCCATTAATTATTCTTTCGGATTCCCGATTCTATATTTCATTTTATTAAGGCACAAAAGTAATTTAATTATTTTATTTAATGAGCTAAATAATTATTGTTATCAGCTTATTAATTAAGCCAGTCGAATAAGCACGAATACTGTAATTCAAAAATGAATCTGGTGTTTTTTTAATCAATTACCTTCCCAATCACTTATATTTCATTGATACTTTTATTGGACGTGTAAATTGAGGAGTAAAATTTCTTATGCTAAAAAGGGTCAAGTAAATAATTCCTAATCTAATTGAACTGTATTTAATTTCGAGCCCCTTGGTTATATTTTGATTTTATTAACTAGTGCGTTAGAAGCATTAGGGAGTATACCTTTATCTCCTAATCATATAACTGAGTTTCACTTTATTTTAAAATTACTTCTTAATGTTCCTGTTTTAACCATTATGATTGAAAATTAGATTAAATTTGTTTTTTTCAATAGATACAAATATTTTCAGCAGAGAATAAAAAATATACTGTTTTCTCCCATTTATTAATGTAAATTCTTTTTTTATTCATAAAGAAAAAAATAGAAACGTAAATGATTATAAATGAACATTCTTTTTGGCTATGAAGTTTAAATTAGAGTTGTGGAGCATTTATTAAAATTGACCTGTTTTTTCTATCATTGATTCCTAATATTATCTTTTTAACACTCTAGTACCCCAATCACTGTCTTCTTACTTAAACAAAGGCGAAGTGTTACAAACTGCGGCATATACTATTAAAATACTATTTTTTTAAGTACTAATTCTTTTCCCTACTTAAAGTTAGAGGGTGGTGATGCTTTATTGATTGATAATTATTCTAGTGATTAAATGATTTTTATGTAAAAAATGTCTTCAAATATTTGAAATACAAATATAAATTTCAATTTTATTAATAGGAACTCGAAAAATTAAATAAGTTTAACAATACTATAATTATTTCTTTGGATTTATTCAAATAATTCCTAGAGGCTCTCCCTCGGGAGTGCGTAAAAAAGTAGGATGTTTGCAAAATGAATGAACATATTCATAAGAGGCATAATAAAAGTTTGTTGGTTTACATTGTGTTTTTCCGTTAAAATATCGGAGAAGGGTTTTGTCTAAACAGATTGAAAAGAGATTGATTGAAGTTTGTAAAGGAATTCAAGAACATAATGAAATACATTTTGTAGAGGTAGGTGCTGATGAAAATCATGTACGTTTTTTGATGAAGGCGTTCCGAAGTTTTCTGTTGAAATGATAGTGCGAACAATAAAAAGTATCAGCAAAAGAACTTTTTCGGCTTCATCAAGTGGTTATTACGTCAATACTGTTGGATAATACGAAAATGAGGATGTAATTCAAAAGTATATTCAGAATCAAGGAGAAGAGAAAGTACTTATAACAGTTGCATAAAAACCAATTCAGTTTGTTCGAGCAACATTATACCTCAACACTCTGCTTCGAGGTTATTCATTAAATCATTGTTAGAAATAATTAAAAAATTGTAAATGAACGTTATAATAATTGGAAGTCTTAAAAGTAACTTACAGTGTTTTATATTAATAGTGAGTAGTTGTGAATGAAACTAATTATAAGAATAAAAATACAACTATTATTCAAATATTTATGCAACAATAATAAAGTAGATTACTACAATAATCAAGATATAAAATTTAGGCTTTGCAAGTAATAATGGATATTGGAATTATATATTCTAGGCTTTCAAAATGCAATTTCCAAAATAGTCTTTTAAAATTAATCAAATGTAACCAAAAATTCATCCTAAATCAAAAAAATATGTTCGTATGGCATTAATTAATGGTTTGTATAAATAATAAGAGACAGTCGACCAGAGAATAACTGATGTGAACATATATATTAATACACGTTGTTTGTGTTTAAAATATCTGACAGCAACAAAACATCCTAGTGGAATAGATAACAATAATGGGGTGAGCGCGGCTATACCTACTAATCCAAATTGTGTTTTTATTTTGATGATAAATCTTTTTTTCTTGGTAAATACTTTTTTTATTGCACTCTTTTTAGTGTGATGAATTTTATTTGCAATTCGATGTCGGTAATTGATAATTAACTTTTCACTTAAAAAAACAAAAAAATGCAACCTGTAAATCCGCCAATAGAAGTAACTGTAACGGATTCGAAAAAAGAGAAATTATAGGTTAATGCAAGCGGAACACCTCCAAAAACAAATTTTACTGTACTCAATAAAAAAACAGAAAAAATTTCCCACCAGGAGTTCAAATTAAGAAATATTAAATTTTGGTTCCATACGAAAGGTCGCCTGCGTCACCCAATCCGGGAACAATGTATGAGTGAGCAGTTAATTCATCATCAACTGCGCCGCACCATAAAGTTACATTTTCTGGCAAATATTTTTTTGCATATTCCACACCTTCCAAACTTGCGATAACAGATACGACGTGTGTATGACGAGGCTTGCCACGTTGCATCAATGCCTTATAGGTTAATACCATTGAAGCTCCTGTTGCAAGCATTGGGTCGCATAATATTAAAACCTTATCAGTTAAATCCGGGCTTGATAAATATTCAACATTTATATCAAATGTACCGTCTTTATGATGTTTGCGATAAGCAGAAACAAAAGCATTATGCCCACTGTCAAAGTAATTTAATATCCCCTGATGAAGTGGTAATCCTGCACGTAAAATAGTTGCTATAACTGGCTGATCTTTAATAAGCGGAATATTAGCAATGCCAAGAGGAGTAGTAATTTCCACCGTCTCATATATCAACGTTTTACTTATTTCGTAAGCCATTATTTCTCCCATACGTTCCATGTTTCGACGAAAACGCATACTGTCTTTTTGTGTTTTTTCATCACGTATTTCAGAGATGTATTGATTGAAAAGAGAATTGTTTGCTCCTAAGATATGTACCATAAATTTAATTCTTTAATTTTTTAATCCACTTAGCTAGTCGAGGCAATTTGTTTTTTTTAATTTGTAAATATACACAATCTTTTGCTCCAAACTTTTTATAAAATTGAGCCACGCTTTCTACTGATGAACCACCGAAATCTAAAAGATAATCATTTCCGGAATTTTCTTTAATGAAATAATCCATTAAAAAATACATTGCCCCTTTGGCTTTACCTTCATCTGTTAGACCACTTTTCAAATATGTAAATATATTGTTATTAAACATAAAAAAAGCTGCAGCACACAATATATCGCCATCGTAAACTGCAAATGATTGTCCTTTATTATTTTTAATACAGTAGTTCATTAAATTAATTAAGACAGCATAATCTTTGGCATTAAATATTTCCAGATCTCCTCCTTTTGTAGTTTTAAAAAGACTTACAATTTTTTCAGGTGATATGTCTTGTTCTACTTTCAGGCTGGCCTTGACAGCTTTCTTAACATTCCGTTTTGCGTTTTCAGAATAGCTTTTTTGAATGGTTACATAAGGAAATTTCAAATCAAGTGATTGAAACTTTCTGTTTTTTATTTCAAGTTCGTTATTCTTTGTGATATTTGATTCGTGCAGGCAAATGTCAATGTATTTATACTTTTCGAGAATGGCATTAATAAATTCATTAACTATTTTCTCATCGAATCTTAACTGAAAATAAACTCCAAAATACCTTGTAAAATAGGGCTGATACAAATAACTTATCTTATATTTTGATTTTGAAACAATAGGGAAAACCGCTTCGTAATCATTTAATATCAATGCTGACCAATTTTCAGAAACAATATCCAAATACCAGGAATAAACAAATATGGAAGTGTTGGAACTATTGCCAATACAGGTATCCCACTTCTGTTTATTGATATTTTTATGTTCTACAAAAGTTATCATTTATTTATTTCTGAACATTTTTGAATACGTTGTAAAATTATGTTCGCCCTTATTCTTTTCCACAAACTCTTCCAACTTCATTATCGAATATCTTGATAACGCCTTTGGATGTCCAATTACAACCATGTGATTAAATTCTTTTCTCTTTAAACTACGCAGTGCTTTCTGCAATAGATTAGCATTGTATCCATCAATTGAAACTGGACAATCAGTATATTGAGTCAACATTGTTTTACGTTGCCCTGGAGCAGGCATAGCCTTTCCATCTCCCAATGGCTTATGCAAATAAGTGTTTTTACGCCCTAGCAGAAATAATTTCCAGAAAAATAATGGTGAATTTCTGATTGCACTTATAGGCAACTCGGTGAAATATCCTTTTAAATTTTCCTTTTCAGGTTTGACATCAAAGGTATAAATATCTTTATTGGGTGCATTTCTGAAATCGTATGAATAATGTTCAGAAGAATAAAATCCTTTTCGGAAAACACTACTATCCAAAGTGATTTGGTTTTCCTTAAACGCTTTTTTAAGTTTTGAAAAAGGTTGTAAACACCAGCCTCCAGCACGATAAGCGAAAATAGCTTTACCTGTAATTTCAGTTAATACTTTTTTGTATCTAAATACAATATCTGATATTTCTGCTTCATTGAAATCAACTAATTTGTATCTTTTTATATTTATAATCCAACGTTCTCCATCGTAATAACTATCCTCCCAGTGCGGGTGAATATGCAACTGAATATCGTGACCTGTATCTGAAAGGTATTTTATTTGTTGAGTTATTGAGTCGTAATCTTTTTCAAGATGTGGATATTTTATTTTGTATTCGGCAAGCTTAATAATAAAACCGCAATCAACAAAAAAAGAAAATCTTACACCATGATTATCGGCAATTCGAATAAGTTCTGAGGTAGGAAAAATAATACATTTCTCAACTGTCCCATGGTTTTTACCAAAGTATATTTCATAATCAAGTGTAATATATATGTTCATCTATTTTAACTAACTTCCAAAAGGAGTATACATTGTTATTCCTTTTTCTTTATAATTCCTAATCATTGATTCCAGCATTATATCTGCATCAATCAACATACTTTTTGCTTCACCAATCATCCCATTTACCAGCACATTTTCTCTTTCAAACATTGGTTTTAGTGCATCGCAGTTTCGTTTTGCAGAATATTCTGGGTTGTGGACTTTTGTTTTAACCTCAGATTTATTCCCTTCTGAATCAATAATTTCAACTGAATATATTTTTTTATCATATATCGGGAACTTAAATTCCACGGCATCTTCCAGTGTATGCAGGTTAGTACAAGCACCATTTAAAGTTGTTCCGAGCATTAAGATTTTTCCTCTTTTGTTGCAAAGTTTTCTGAAGGGCGAAAATTCATTATAAGGTGTTAACTGTCCATAATGCGAATTAGTATAATAATCAGCCAAAGGACCTTTTGCACATAAAGAATCTGTAGGGTGTATACTTCGAGAAACATTATCCAGCTGTCTGAAATATTCAGTAATACTCCCCATTTTTGAAGGGGTATTTTTAACATCGAAAAAAGGATGCTCTTCCAAATAATCTTTATTTCTTCCTGATGCAGGGAAAGAAGGAAATAAAAGTGTCCCCGTTTCACCAATTGTATCAAGCAATGCGTCAACAATTGTATTAGCTCCTCCTTCTATATATCCAATTTTGCTTAAGCTGCTATGCACTAAAACTGAATCTCCATTTTTCAACCCGATTTTTTTAAAATCATCAATTAATCTTTGCTTTGCAATTCCAGTATTAGAGTTTTGCTGTTTATTCAATTGATGCCTGCGAATATATTTCTTAAATCGTTTTCCTAGTTTCAGCAAAAAATCAGGTGTATATTTTAATACAATTTGTTTTAGCATTTTTTAATCCTTGCAAAATTAAGTGGTCGCATATTTTACCATCTCTTCATATGCCTTCTGCCAACCTTGCCAAATATTTTGATTGTTTATAGTATCATTATGCCAAAGACTTATAAATACACCGTTAACTGCTCTTACCTCATCTATAAGAGGTTTAATTTTCTGCAGCGCATCTTCCGGATGAACATTCATATGATATTTTAAAGTGCCTTCCATTATTACAAAAGGGTGGATTCTTAATTTAGTTTCTACTTCATTATCCAAATCATAAAAATTAAAAGTGCTGCAAATACTAGCCCTGAATCCAACCTGTGTGGCAAATCCCATCGTATAGTCATCTATTATATCAAGGTCAATTAAATTACGATATGTTTCAGGCAAAGTTAATTTTAAAAAGTGCTGACGGCTTTTTGTTATATCCCTATGCAGAACTTTTGATAAACGTGAAACTTCTTTTTTCAATTGTTCCTTGCTTTTATTTGAACCATAAGAAGGGTGAATTCCAATATCTGCATAGTCACCAAGCATTTTTATTAATGATTGGAATTTTTTACTTTCTATTGGCAGATTCTTATCGTTCACTCCATAATCGCCTAAGAGAAAAAAATAGATGCTTTTGAATTTAAATTTCTTTAAAATATCCAACTGAAAATCATATGTATCATATGGATCTTTTTCATTTCCTAATAATACTTGTGTTCGCTCAGCTAATTCAGGAATGTTAAAAGTGGATAAAGATTTTAAATAACCACCAACCGTTCTGGCAAGGCCTTTTTCTCGATATGCATAAGCGTTGTCAATATCAATTGTAGAAATAAATTCATATTTCTTTTCAGGGAAAACAAGTTCAGGAAATTTTTGAATTAGTATTTTTTTCATCCATCCAGTCCAAATATTTATCATTGGCTTTTGAAGAAAGCCATTCATAAATGCCAAGCTATCTTTTGCATCAAACCTGTCATGTTCATCTCGTATATGAGGCAAATACTCTTCATAACGAGATACTAAATAAAAGCTTGCTGCAAAAATATCAAAGGGAAAAACAGATGCTTTCCCTGTTGCAAAAAAAACTTTATTGTTGTTGAATTCTAATACAGAAATATTCTGTTCTGTTATTCCTGTTTCAAAAAGTAAATTACGCGAAACAAAAAATAATTCATCCCCAATTGGGCTATTGGTATAACTCAGTTTTGCCCCTTCATATAACTTGAATTCCTCTCTATCGGGAGTAAGTTTAAAATCAATACCAAGAATATCTTTAAACAAAAGGTTAAAAATATATTTATTACGATGTGTTATTTTATGAGTGTAAACTAACAACATAATTTAGTTTATTTGTTTAATAATTTCACTACAAATAAATTCAGAAGCTTTACCACCACCAAAAATATTAGGGAAAACTAATTTTTTTTTGCTTAAAAAAATATTATACGCGTCTATAATATTTTGTTCGATAGCATCAGCTGTTATCGCCGAGCCGCATTCGGCCAATTCTATCCATTCAGTTTCCTGACGTAAAATTATACATGGTTTCTTGAAAAAGAAAGCTTCTTTCTGAACTCCTCCGCTGTCCGTCATTATTAGTTGAGCATTTTTTTCAAGTGCAATCATTTCAAGAAAAGAAACTGGATCTATTATCTTAATGTATTCGCTTATTTTTATTTCTGAATATAATGAAGAATTAAGATTCTTTGGCAACAACTTAGCGGTACGAGGATGTATGGGGATCACAACTTTAATTTTATTTTCTTTAGCAATCTTATTAATTGCATTAAATAAAGAGTTTAATCGAACTGCATTGTCAGTATTGTTATCTCGATGAATTGTTGCTAAAATATATTTTTCTTCTTCAAGATTATTCTCTTTAAGTATAGCTGTTGTTTCCTCTGCAATCGACGAGAAGTATAAGCTATTGTCAAACATTACATCTCCACAATGAATTATCTTTGGATTGTTAATAGAATAAGGCGGTTCACTATTTTCCTTGAATCCTTCTTTTACCAGATTATTAAAACCAGTCTTAGTGGGAGAAAATAAAAGTGTTGAAACATGATCACACATAATACGATTAATTTCTTCTGGCATCGATTTGTTATACGATCGTAATCCTGCTTCAATATGTATAACCGGAATATTAATTTTTGATGCTGCCAAAGCTCCTGCGAGTGTTGAATTTGTATCCCCATAAACGACAACGCAATTCGGTTTCTCAATTAATAATATTTCTTCAATTCCTTCAATCATCATTCCTGTCTGTTTTCCATGACTCCCTGAACCGACATTAAGATTGTAATTTGGCTTTGAAATTTCCAATTCATTAAAAAACACATTAGACATATTATCATCATAATGCTGTCCTGTATGCACAACTACTTCTTTCAATTGATAAGAAAATTTATTCCTGATTGCTCTACTCAAAGCAGCAGATTTTATTATTTGTGGACGAGCGCCTATTATTGTAATTATCTTGAGTTGACTCATAATTTTCTAAAGCATTCCTTCATCTGCGAAACTATAATAACCTTCATCAGTTATTATTAAATGATCTGCCAATGGGATTTCCATTATTTTTCCTGCTTCTTTTATATTCTTTGTAATTTTAATATCTGCATCACTTGGTTTTAAATTACCTGAAGGATGATTGTGACAAACAATTATTGAGCTGGCGTAATGTTCGACAGCCGTTTTGAAAATAATTTTAGTATCTACTACTGTCCCTGTAACTCCGCCTCTGCTTATCAATTCCTTTTTTATTACTGCATTCGCTCTGTTCAAAATCAACAACCAAAACTCTTCGTGAGGCAAATCTAACATCGACGATTTCATTATCTCAAATACATCTTTGCTTATTGTAATTTTTTCACGTTTAACATTTTCCGTTTCTTTTCTTCTTCTCCCTAATTCCAATGCGGCAATTATGCTTATTGCTTTCGCTTCACCAATTCCTTTAAATGTTATCAGTTCCTGCACTGATAATTTTCCCAATTCATTTAAATTATTGCCAACGCTGATTAATATGCGTTTTGATAATTCTACAGCCGTTTCATCTTTGCTTCCCGACCCGATTAAAATTGCAATTAACTCAGCTTCGGTAAGTACATGCCTCCCTTTGCCTAACAATTTTTCGCGAGGCCTGTCTTCTTCTGCCCAGGATTTTATCCCGAAAGGTTGTTTGTAATCGTCCATTGAAATTGGTTTATAAAAGTAACAAAAATCATAAAAAAAGCCCCGCAAACTTGCAGAGCTTTCCATATTTTCTATTTATTAAAGAGTATTAGGCTTTAAGAGCGTTTACTTTTTTAGTTAATTTTGATTTTATATTAGCAGCTTTGTTTTTGTGAATAACACTTTTCTTTGCTAATTTATCTACCATAGCAATTACTTTTGGAAGTTTTTCAGAAGCTGACTTTTTGCTTGCATCTTCTCTTAAATCTTTCAATGCATTACGCATTGTTTTTGCCTGATATCTATTTCTAAGTCTTTTCGCATCGTTAGAACGGATTCTTTTGATTGCTGATTTGTGATTTGCCATTTTTTACTTTTATTTTTAACTTATTAATTGTCCTATCTTTACATACGGGGTGCAAATATAGATAATTTTTGCTTTCTCGCAACATTTTTCAATTATTATTGTAAAAAAACTTCACTTTACTCATTAAAATATAGGTAATTATATTTTAGGAAATTATGGTTTATTTTCCTTTTCTTGAAAAATATTGAATTAAAAAAACTTAAAAATTCGTTTAGGAATGTTAAATAGCGGGTTGTCCTAACAATTTTAACCTGCGGACATGCGACATAAATGCTTTTCGAAATGTCGGTTTTAAATTGTAATCAAAACCGAATTGTTTTGCAGTTTTCTCAACAATAGGTGCAATTTTAGGATAATGCACGTGACTAATATTTGGAAACAAATGATGTTCAATCTGAAAGTTTAAACCGCCAACATACCAGTTAAGGAAATGATTATGTCTTGCAAAGTCGGATGTAGTGCGCAATTGATGAACGGCCCAATCATTTGGGATAACTCCCTCTGCGTCAGGCATCGGTTCTTCCGTCCCTTCTACAACATGTGCCATTTGAAATACCACACTTAAAATACAACCGGCTGTCCAATGCATCAGCAAAAACCCTACTACAACCTGCCACCACGTCAATGTGGTAAATATAATCGGCAATCCGATTATTACAAATAAATAAAGTAGTTTAAGTATAACCATTTTGATATATTCAACTGTCGGATTAAAATTATATCGCCTCGTAATTCCTTCTCTATTATAGACTATTAATTGGGAAAAATCTTTCACCAATTTTGAAATGGTCATCATTCCATAGAAGAAAAAAGCATGAATGTATTGATATTTATGAATCTTTTTGAGCGGTGCATGTTCCGACAATCGTATCGGTCCTTTCGATTCAATATCCTGGTCGTATCCATCAATATTTGTGTAAGTATGATGCAAAATATTATGCTGAATTTCCCAATTAAAAACATTGCTTCCTATTAAATAAAGTGTTCCGCCAAATAATTTATTTATCCATTCTTTGCCTGAATACGCATGGTGTACGGCATCGTGCATTGTTCCCATACCAATGCCTGCCAAACCGATACCCATAATTACGGACATAATAAATGCAATCCAGGGATTCATTTTTACCATAAAAAGCAGTGCAAAAGAACCGACATATAATATCAACATTACAATTGTATTAATTACTATTTGAGTGTTTCCTTTGGTTGAAAGCCCCCTTTCGGCAAAATAATTATGTACGTTTTTACGCACTGCTGCTGCAAAATCATGTTGTTGTTTGTCGTGCGAAACGAATTTTATTGTCTTCATTAATTTAATGTTTTAATCAGCAAAGATATTCGTCTGCCTGCTCTCATTATATGACTTATATCATATTACGGTTTATATGCCCTCCGAGGTGTGGTTTCAATAAATATTCTTTACTTTTCAGATTAAAAATCTTCAATTCTTACGCAAATTCAAAGATTCTATTTGAATTTGATTTCCTATAACAACGGTTTCAACATCTAAATCCAATTAACGGATGATTTTCATAAATTATATTATTATACTTTCAGCGGTTTCATTTCTTTTTTATCCATTTTCATTTTCTCCTCTGCTTTATTAATGTTTTCAATGCCTTTGATTAAAGCGTCAGGTGTAAAAGAAATACTATCTATGCCTTGCTCCACCAAAAACGCAGCAAATTCGGCATGGTCGCTTGGTGCCTGTCCGCATAAACCGATTTTTTTATTGCATTTTTTAGCTGTGTTTATTACCATTTCAAACATTTTTTTCGGAGCTGCATTCTGTTCATCAAACAAACTGCTTATAATGGTAGAATCCCTGTCGATACCAAGTGTCAGCTGTGTCAAATCATTTGAACCAATGGAAAAACCGTCAAATACTTTTGCAAATTCTTCAGCTAAAATAATGTTGCTCGGAATCTCCGCCATCACATAAATCTCTAACCCGTTTTCACCACGTTTCAATCCATATTTTTCCATAATGTTTATCACATTCTTCCCTTCCTCCACAGTTCTGCAGAAAGGAATCATGAGTTTCACATTTGTTAATCCCATTTGATTACGCACTATTTTCATTGCCTCACATTCCAATCGGAAACCTTCTTTATATCTGTCGCTGTAATACCTGGAAGCGCCTCTGAAACCAAGCATTGGGTTTTCTTCCTCCGGCTCAAAATCTTTTCCGCCAATCAAATTGGAATATTCATTTGTTTTAAAATCACTCATCCTCACTATTACATCTTTAGGATAAAAGGCGCAAGCGATTGTTGCCACTGCCTGTGCAAGCTTATCAGAGAAATATTCTTTTTTATTCAGATAATGATGAGTGAGTTCATCAATTTCATTTTTAATGTTGTCATCCTTCAATTCATTGAACTTAACCAATGCCATCGGATGAATTTTAATTGCATTGCTGATGATAAACTCCAGCCGCATTAAACCTACTCCTTTATTCGGATAAAAGGATAATTGAAATGCTCTGTCCGGGTCGCCCAATATCAACATAGGTTCTGTTTCAGGCATCTTTATATTTCTGAAATCAATTACCTTTTCCGTCCACTTTTGTTCTCCTTCGTAAATATATCCTTTCTCGCCTTCAGCGCAGGAAACAGTAATCACATCGCCATCTTTTATTTTCAATACATCATCACCTGTTCCAACAATTGCAGCCACGCCAATCTCTCTGGCAACAATGGAAGCATGACTTGTTCGTCCGCCTTTACTTGTAATAATTGCTGCTGCTCTTTTCAATATCGGGTCCCAATCCGGACTTGTAATTTCAGTTATTAATATTTCACCCGGGCGCAATTTATCAGCATCAGTAGGCGATTCAAGGAAACGAGCTTTGCCGGTTGCTATTTTATTTCCTACAGATAATCCTTCTGCCAGCAATTTTCCTTTCGTCAATAACTTATATTCTTTCAGGATAAAAGGGTTCCTTCTGCTCTGAACTGTTTCCGGGCGAGCCTGAACAATAAACAATTCATTTGTAATTCCATCCTTCGCCCACTCAATATCCATGGGCTTTCCGTAATGTTCTTCTATTATCAGAGCCCACTTTGCAAGAGTTGCAATCTCTTCATCATTCAACACGAACAATTCTCGCTTCTTTGCCGGAGTATCAATATTGATAACGGTTTTTCCATCAGTATCACTATAAACCATTGTCAATGCCTTGCTTCCGATTTTCTTGTTTACTATTGCTCTCTTTCGCAACTTTAATGTCGGTTTGAAAACAAGAAATTCATCAGGTGAAACAACCCCTTGCACAATGTTTTCGCCAAGTCCCCATATGCCGGTAATTAATATAATATCAGTAAAACCCGATTCCGGTTCGAGCGTAAAACAAACCCCTGAACTGGCAATATCCGACCTTACCATCTTCTGAATTCCTATTGAAAGAGCAACCTTCATGTGTTCGAAACCATTGTCTTCCCTGTACTTTATTGCTCTATCGGTAAATAAGGAAGCATAACATTTTTTTACAGCAGCAAGAGCATTGTCTATTCCTTTTATATTCAGGAAAGATTCGTGTTGCCCTGCAAGTCTTCTGCTGTTGCACTGCTTCTTACCGCCACTTCTCCCAATTCTTTATTGCTATATAAAACTTTATATTCGGAGGTAATTATTTTATTCAGTTCATCGGGAATTTCAGAATTCAGAATTAATTGACGAGCTGCGGCACCAGTTTCTTTAAGATTTGTGAAGGCTTTTTTATCAAGCTTGTTCATCAATTCAATTAGTTTTTTCCTGATATTATTATCGTCAAGAAATTTCCAATAAGCATAACTTGTAGTTGCAAATCCGTCAGGAACATTGATTCCTTTCACACTCAGGTTACTGAACATTTCCCCTAAGGAAGAATTTTTGCCGCCGACAATGGCTACATCATTCACCGAAATATTTTTGAACTTTTTTATTAATTCAAACGGCTTGTCAGGATTATATTTTTTCATTATTATGTATTATTTAATTTGATTTTTAAACGGATATGCAAAATAACGTTAATCACTCCAAATCTAGAGTGATTAAAATCAAGAACTTTATTGACCTTGGTTATTACTTTTGACTAATTTGTTTATTCGGCACCTTCCTTTTTATCGGCAGTAATGATGCAGTATTTTGAAATGCTCCAGAATTGTTCAGGGTCGGTTATATCAATTCTAATAATTGAATTTGCTCCTTCCACCATTTTATATGATGTTTCGGGATGATTGGTAATAAGTTTCACTTTCTTTGCCGACACTGGAATTTCCTTAACTTGAGTAATATCAATCTTTGTAAAATAAGCTGGATTTAAATTGCTCAACTCAGTTACTCTGCCAATGCCAATAAAACCGCCTTCTTTGGTAACAATGCCATTCTTTTTAAGTTCCTTTGTAGTGCCAACAACATAATATGCAGTATTCAACTTTTCTGTTTTTAATTGTGATTCCTGTTTCTCTTCTATATACTCCATTTTAAGATTTTTAAAATCAACATTAAGTTTCTCAAGCTGGCTTTTCAAGTCGGTTATTGCTGTCTCTTTATCTGTTAGCTGAACAGAAAGGTTGTTTATTGCCTTATCAAGATCATCAATTTTTATGTTGGAATCTTTTAACTTTTTGCTAAGATTTGCAACTTTTAATTTATTCTTGCCTAATAAATCATAGATAGATTGAACGTCGCTTATAATCTGGTCTTTGCTCGACTTCTTAAATTCAGAACCTTTTGAACTTATAGAAATGATTTTTTCCTTTTCCTTAATTTGGTTCAGATTATCCTGTATTTCATTGAAAGACGCAACAAATTCGTCAAGTGCGGCTTCTTTGTTATGAAGAAGAGAATCCTTTATTTGATTTTCGTTTCTGATTCCTCCATTCACATTTGCCAAACTATCTTCGAGTACAGTATGTTTTTTAACTCCTGTGTTGCAAGCCAATAGTGCGGAAATTCCGAATAAAATTAAATACTTTTTCATGATTTTATTTTTTATTTGTTTATTAATTATCAGTTGCAAAAGTAATTTGTAAAGAGAATTGGAACCAATGAACTTAATCACTATAAGAGGAGGCTTTAATCACTATTTAAGAAATGTAAATGGTTTGTAATTATTACTTATTACAGAAATAAAAAAACACCATTCTATTTCAGAATGGTGTTTTGAATAAAACAAAGAACTCTACTTTTTAATAATAACAAATTCCGTGCGTCTGTTCAACTGATGCTGTTCTTCGGTACAATAAGAAACAAGATTGGCATCGCAGGCGCAGTTATTCACCAATTTTGATTTACCATATCCTTTGCCATAAATGCGTTCGGGATTGGTGATTCTTGCTTTGATGTATTCGGCTGAGGCCTTTGCTCTTTTGTCGGATAAAACCTGATTATATTCTTTGATGCCTCTGCAATCAGTGTGTGAACCAAGCTCTACAACCATGTTGGGATATGCATTCATATACTTTACAATCTGTTTTAATTCTATTTCTGCATCGGGTCGAATATCATATTTATCAAAGTCGAAATAGATGGGTTTTAATGAAATGATTTTTCCTAAATCGGCACCTACTTCAATTTTCTTTGCTATTGTTTCAGGAATTTTATCGAGTGTAATATCGGCAAATAAAACGAATTCTTTTCCGAAAGAATTTACAGGTGTTTCTCCTTCAATGTATGCAGGCTTTTTGCCTATTAGTTTATAATTTCTGTCGCTATCAATCAAAAAAGAATATGCTCCTTTATCACTGGCAGTGAGTGTATCAATGACATTGCCGGTATTGTCGAGCAATTGGATAAATGCCTGTGGAATTGGGTTTCCGGAGTTATCTTTGGCAACTCCTTTCAGGCGTTTTCCAATATCGAGCCCTTTCAATAATTCGTAGGAATATATATCGTCATCGCCTTTGCCACCTACTCTATTAGATGAAAAATATCCTTTTGCAAATTTGTCGTTAATAATAAGTGCAAAGTCGTCATATTGTGTATTTACAGGATATCCCATGTTTCTTACTTTACCAAATTCTTTTCCATTGACGGCACATACAAAGTTGTCTAATCCTCCTAAACCCATACGTCCGTTGGACGAGAAGAATAATACTTCGCTGTTTTCTTCAAAAAAAGGGAACATATCATCACCTTCAGTATTAATTTTGTCGCCAAGATTTTCGGGTGTACTCCAGTTTCCTTTTTCATCTTTTGTAACTCTGTAAATATCTGCTCCTCCGTATCCTCCGGGCATATCGGAAGCAAAGTATAGGGTATTTCCATCGGATGTCAAACAAGGATGACCGACAGAATAATTTTTATTATTGAAAGGAAAACTTTCGGGTTTTGTCCATTGTCCATCTTTAAAAGTACTGAAATAAAGTTGTATTTTTACAATACCATCTTCGCCTGCACCATCGTAATCATTTCTTGTAAAAGCTATAAAGTTGCCGTCATTACTAAAGCTTGCGGGACCGTCGTGCCATTTAAAATTCAAAATCTTACTAAAATTTTCGGGTTTTTTCAACTGGTCACCATCCACTTCGGACACATACATATCGAGAAAGGGTTTATTGTTCCAATTGTATTTTCGTTCAATAAGTTTGGGTGTTTCGCGGCTTGAAGAGAAGACTATTTTATTTTTATAATAACAAGTGCCAAAATCTTCGGCATCAGTGTTCAAATCGAGATGTGAAATTTTATACTTTCCATCATCTTTTAATAAATTATTAAGTTCAGCATTGTTGGCTGCATAATTTTTCGCACGAAGGTCGTTGGGTTTTAAATCCTTGAATCTTTCCATCCATATTTTAGACTGGTCGTATTTGCCATTTGAATTTAGAACCATTGCGTAGTTGTAAAAATCATCAGGTATTACGCCATTATTGGAGTTGATTAATTTTGAATATGCGATTTCGGACTGAATATTCATGTCCCTTTTATGGTAACTTTCGGCGAGTCTTCGTTGACCTTCGGTAGTTAAATTTTTGGTATGAACATATTTATCAATTGCTTTATCAAAAGCGTAAATTGAATAAAATTTATCAGCTTTCAATTCCTTATCGGACTTTTGCTGAGCAGCAACTGTGCCGGTGTTAGGATTATTTTCCATTATACTATTAATGTCCATTGATTTTTTTTGAGCAATAACATTAAAACCTATCCCTATAATTAAGAGTGCGGGAATAATTAACTTTTTCATGATTTTAAGATTTTAAAATGATTAAAAATATCTTGGTGAACGAATTCTTTTCTTGTCGAAGAATATAAAATCATACCTTAATACAATTTCATGACTTCCCTGATTATACTTGAAAGTTTGAAGACCGTAAGACCAGTCGTAAGAATAACCAACGTGGAACTGGTCATTAATATCAACACCGACCAAGGCTCCGAAAGCGTCACCAGTACGAAACATGACACCGACCAATAACTTTTTCATAAAAATGAATGATGCTGTAAGGTCAGCTTCGACTGGTGCTCCGGCTGTTACTTTTACATAAGTTGTAGGTTTAAAACCAACGTTGTCGCCTAAATTTATCATTGTGCCGGCGATGAAGAAATAATGTCTGCTTTGCTTTCCAACGAGCGTATTTCCATTGGGTTCATCAATTGCCGAATAATTATTTTCAACCATATTCGGAATTGAAACACCTGCATAAAAACGTTCTCTATAATAATAAGCACCAAAGCCGAAGTTAGGCGTTGCACGATGATTTATATTGTTAAGAAATACAGGGTCGGTTTGTTCATCCAACTTTAATGTGTTCAAATTTGCCTGTAAAATATCAGCACCGGCACTTAATCCTAAAGCTAATTTTGATTTTTCGGTAAGCTTCATAATGTAAGCAAAATCAACAAATACAGAAGAATTATTTACAGGACCAATTTTATCATTCATTGCAGATAACCCAATTCCGATATGCTGATTGAGCAGCGGGGTATGCATTGTTAAAGTCTGTGTTATGGGAGCGCCATTGAAGTTGACCCATTGCGACCTGTCGAGCGCGGTAACAGTGAGTGCATCTCTGCTACCTGCATAACCGGGATTTACTACCAATGTATTATACATATAATGGGTGTACATTGCATCCTGCTGTGCATTCATGGTTAATCCGCTAAGTGCAAGAGCCATTAAGAATGCTATTTTATTGAACGTTTTCATTTTTTTTATATTTAATAATTGTAATTACTAATGTTATTATCTATTAAGATAAATTGTTCCTTTAATTATGTCAGAGCCGTCACCTAAATCAAGAATATAGAAATATGTACCGACTGGTAATTCATTGCCTCCAACGGTTAATCCCAACGATGTAGTTCCATCCCATTTATTTTGGTAAGGACTAGCTTCATATATTTTATTACCCCAACGGTTAAAGATTACGAATTTATTTGTCGGGTAATTATCAATTCCTCTGATAACAAATAAGTCGTTGATACCATCACCGTTCGGTGAAAAGCCTTCGGGAATGAAGAATTCAATATGAAGACAATAATTTACAGTGATAGTGAAACTGGTGCTTACGCCAGGACATTCGTTTGCAATTGGAGTTACGGTTATAGTTGCTACAATTTGACTTGGTCCCGGGTTTGTTGCTGTAAAAGAGGCGATATTGCCGGTTCCGTTTGATGCTAAGCCAATTAAAGTATTACTGTTTGTCCAGTCGAAACCACTTTCACTATTACCGGTGAATTCAATTGCAACAGTATTGGAATTGCTGCATAAAATCTGGTTTGGAATAGAATCAACAGTATGAAGTGCCTCAACAGAAACGCTTACTGAAGATGTATTTGTGCATCCATTTTCATCAGTACCTGTTACGGTATAACTTGCTGTTGTTTCAGGAATAAACGCTACGCCATTTGTTACACCATTTGTCCAGCTATAAGTTGATGCACCGCCGCCTGTCAATGTGATTGATGAACCATGACAAATGCTTGTGGAGGATGCGTTTGCTGTTACAGTAAGGATATCAACCGTAACACTTATTGATGCAGTGCTGCTGCAGCCGTTTTCATCAGTACCTATTACAGTATAAGTTCCGCTTGTTAAAGGCGCGAATGAAATACCATCTGTTACGCCACCAGTCCAGATATAGGTTGAAGCACCGCTTCCTGTTAACGTTAGACTTGAGCCTTTGCATATTATTGCTGAGGACTCGTTGGCAATAACTAACGGTAGAGGGTTTACAATAATATTTACAGATGCGCTGTTACTACAGCCATTAATGTCGGTTCCTGTTACTATATAAGTTCCTGATGATGATGGAATAAATGATAGTCCATCGGTAATTCCTCCTGTCCAGCTATAACTTGTAGCGCCACTTCCTGTTAATGTTATACTTGAACCATCACATATATTTGTTGAAGATGTATTAGCTGTTACAGTTGGTAACGGATTTACAACAACTGTTGTTGTTCCGGTTCCATTAACGGATGCACATCCTGTAGCTGCATCGGTAACAATTAAATTATAGACACCGTTCATTGCAAGAGTAGCATTTGGAATAATCGGATTCTGATCTGTTGAAGTAAATCCGTTTGGTCCTGTCCATGAATAACTTGTTCCAGTCATTGTTCCTGCAGTCAGATTGATTGTTGCAGTTTCGCATACAGCAGAGTTGCTGCTTACGGTTGGTGCTATCGGTAATGGATTAACAACTACTGTTGTTGTTCCTGTTCCGTTAACGGAAGCACATCCTGTAACTGCATCGGTTACTATTAAATTATAGACACCGTTCATTGCAAGAGTAGCATTTGGAATAATCGGATTCTGATCAGTTGATGTAAATCCGTTCGGTCCTGTCCATGAATAACTTGTTCCTGTCATTGTTCCTGCAGTCAGATTGATTGTTGCGGTTTCGCATACGGCAGAGTTGTTGCTTACTGTCGGCGCTATCGGTAATGGATTTACAACAACTGTTGTTGTTCCGGTTCCATTAACGGATGCACATCCTGTAGCTGCATCGGTAACAATTAAATTATAGACACCGTTCATTGCAAGTGTAGCATTTGGAATAATCGGATTCTGATCAGTTGATGTAAATCCGTTTGGTCCTGTCCAGGAGTATGTTGTACCAGTCATCGTTCCTGTAGTCAGACTGATTGTTGCAGTTTCGCATACAGCAGAGTTGCTGCTTATTGAAGGTGCAACCGGTAATGGATTTACAACTACTGTTGTTGTTCCTGTTCCGTTAACGGAAGCACATCCTGTAGCCGCATCGGTAACAATTAAATTATAGACACCGTTCATTGAAAGAGTAGCATTTGGAATAATCGGATTCTGATCTGTGGATGTAAATCCGTTTGGTCCTGTCCAGGAGTATGTTGTACCAGTCATCGTTCCTGTAGTCAGACTGATTGTTGCAGTTTCGCATACAGCAGAGTTGCTGGTAACTGTCGGCGCTATTGGCAATGGATTTACAACAACTGTTGTTGTTCCTGTTCCGTTAACGGAAGCACATCCTGTAGCTGCATCGGTTACTATTAAATTATAGACACCATTCATTGCAAGAGTAGCATTTGGAATAATCGGATTCTGATCAGTTGATGTAAATCCGTTTGGTCCTGTCCATGAATAACTTGTTCCTGTCATTGTTCCTGCAGTCAGATTGATTGTTGCGGTTTCGCATACGGCAGAGTTGCTGCTTACAGTTGGTGCAATCGGCAATGGCAATATTGTTACCGCGGTGGTTCCTGTTCTACTAGTACATCCCGTAGTATTGTTGGTTAATGTTAAACTATAAGTTCCTGCCATTGCAGTTGAAACATTAGCAATAACAGGGTTTTGATTCGTTGATGTAAATCCGTTTGGTCCTGACCAGTTATAAGTTACTCCAGAAACTGTTGCTGTACTCAAATTAATATTACTATTAGTACAAGCAGGTGAATTACTGCTGACAATAGGTGTTGCAGGAGGAGCGTTTACAATAACTGTAGTTGTTGTTGCATAATTACAATTAGGCAATGAACTTATAATTACTGTATATGTTCCAGCCATAGCCAATGTTGCATTAGTAATAACAGGATTTTGTACTGTT
This sequence comes from uncultured Bacteroidota bacterium, assembly GCA_903870175.1. GTDB lineage: Bacteria > Bacteroidota > Bacteroidia > 2-12-FULL-35-15 > 2-12-FULL-35-15 > 2-12-FULL-35-15. The sequence continues at coordinate 17,883 of CAIQBY010000048.1, read as the reverse complement.
GATGTAAATCCATCAGGACCGCTCCAAGTGTAAGTTGCATTTGAAACGGCAGGAACTGATAAATGTATTGTGCCTCCAACGCAGATATTTGAATTGCATGAAGCAGTTGGTCCGGCGCATACTGTAGCACTTATCAATGTATTGGTGGTTCCTGAAAGAGGACAGCCATTCTTGTCCAGAATATTAATATTGCTTCCATTACTATAAGTATTGCCCGAATAATTTCCTGTACCTACTACCCAAAATCTGTTCTGAATAATATTATTACAAAGTAAAATGGTGCAATTATTAGTGGTTACTACTTTAAATTTAATTTGCGTACTGTCAGCAAAAGGAGGAATATTATTCACCTCGCCACCAGTGGCACCATTGGCTCCTGTTCCGATTCTTATTTTCAAAGATTTTGCTGAAGTGAAAAAATCTCCCTGATCATCACCAGTTACATCTGTTTTATAACCTGCATTAGGACCAGCAGTAATGCGTATTGAACCGGGAACAAAAGTTACACTTGGCGGAAGTGTGTCGAGTACATATGTATTGACTGATGGGTCGGACCCAATGTTTTTTATAACCATTGTATATTCCAATGTATCACCGGGATTAGTCACGCCTCCATTCAAATCAACAACATTCAGACCTCCGCGCAAATCAGGTTCATATACATCTATGGCTGTGGTTACCACCTGAGTTAAATAAGTTTCGCCACCTGTTTTTTGGCGCAGAATAGCAGTTGTTGCACTGTTACTGATATAATTTTTTGTGGAATTATCAGGAATAAATATATTAGCATCATGCCCTAATGTATTATTAAAACTGGGGTTTCGGAAAGGTGTCAATACTCCATTATAAGAAATAGTACTATTGAAAACATCATTCTTTGGGTGTATCGCATCAAATATTGGAACGAAACCTCCTGCACTTTTAAACAAAAGAGAATCTCCTTTGTAGATATTTGTACATGTATTATCAACACCTCTGTCACCATCATAAGTCACTAAACCTAATTCAAGACTTATGGGTCCTGTAGGTGGAGTAAAAAAACCACTTATTGGCAAATCCGATGTGGTATTAGCTGCCGACACATTTGTCAAGCCATTAAAAACAGTTAAATTTTTCTGTGCAAGCAAGTCATTTTTAAAAACAACAACTATTACCCATCCTCCCCAACGGTTTTTGGTTGTGCCGTTATCATTTAGAATAGGCATATTTGCTATGGTGTATCGTCCTTTTATTCCTGCAGCAGAAACTAAACTTGTAATGTTTTTAAAATTATGGTAGGATTTATATCCTGTATTATTATCGTAAGTTGCATCAGCAGTAAGAGTTTGATATGCACCATTATTTAATTTTAATTTCAATGTGTTTCTTGTTGCCCAGTGTGAACCATCAGGGTCGCCAACAGTTCCGCCTGCACCCCAATATAATCCTGCAAAAGTTATCTGGCTGCAAAATGGCAGATTCAAACTGTCGCTGCTCGACATAAATGTAGATGCATCATTATCTATATCAATATAAGTATTTATAAAATCATTATCTACCGCTAATCCATGTGGCGGCATTTCGGCATGTGCTGTTGCGCAGTTGCCGTTAGTGCAGGAAGAACCTGTTCCGCAGTTAGTGGCTGTGTTACCTATAATTACTATATCACCTTTCTGTGTTACCGTGTAACGTATTGAAAATGGTGTTATCAATTGGGCATAAGATATTAATCCAATTGATAATAATGCGATAGAGAATATGAACTTTTTCATGACTTATTTTTTATAGTGACCTGTATTTTAGAAATATTATTAATTAATTGTAAAATGCGAAAGATTCACAGTTACTGATGTTGTAAGGTTACAAGTATAAGTTCCTGATGCAAATTCGGTTAGATTTATACTTGCATAATTAGGCACCTGTTTCAAATCAATTTGAAACTCTGTTATCAATTGATTGGAGGCATTGTAAATGGAAAACATTCCGGTACTGCCTTCGTTTCCATTAAAAGAAATCTGAAGATTTGTGTCTCCACCATTTTTTACTACCTGTATATTTACGTTTGCATCATCTGCAATAAAAAGGTTATACGCGTCTACACTTGTTTTGTCAGATGAAACAAAATTTGAAGCATTATTACTTTTTGCAATAAGTATTGTAGTAATACTTATATTAATTAGTATGATTCCGATTAGCATCCCTATTACTTTATCCTGTGTTTTCATTTTATTATTTATTAATGTGATTTTAATTGTTTGAATTATTTTATGCCACAAAAGTCGAAAGGAAACAATAGCCACGAAATGAAGTAAATCAACGACAGCAGTGATTTTAGGCACTCCCATCATCACTCTTTGGTTTTATTGGGAGGAATCAACTTTTTCAGAGAGCAAAAAAATTAGACAGACCAGCAATTGGAATGTCAGTATTTGCAGTAGATACAACAGTATTTAAAAATTAAATATTTCCTGTTTCTATTTATAATTCTGCATTTTCTAAATTTTATTCCTGCAATAGCGCACAATAAAAACAATAAAAAAAGCCCTGAATTTCTTCAGGACTTTTTTATTTGGATTAAAGATAGGCTTCTCAAAATTCAACCTTCAGTTTCCAAATCTTCTGCTCTCGCTTTACTATCTGTCACAATCAAGCGGAGCATTTCTAGTTTCAATTTGTTAACAATGTCTTTTGTGATTTTTTTCCATTAGCAAAATAAGCCGGTTTGTGATGGATTCATTGGATATGTTACCAATCAATGCTCGTCTTTCTTATTGCATTATGGGCGGCTTCTTCACCTAAGTAATAACCAAGAGATTGGTTCAATGTTTTACAAACGCATTTTTTAGATGTTTAATTGCCTCGTTCATCTCTTTACTAAAATGCTCTAAATTCTCTTTCAATTCAGGCTCGTGTTTAGAAAAAGTATGTTTCAAATCCTCCATTTTCTTAACGAATTCTTTCTTTTGAGATTCAAATTTATCTTTCACATCCATTTTACCAAGAGTGTAACGAAGATGAAGAATTTCCATCTTGATTTTAAATTTCTCCAGCTCCAGTTTCAGTTTCGATTCAAGTTTAATTCCCAAAGGATTGTTAAGTATAAAGTTTTCAATTTCCTGAATTGCTTTAGAAATTTTCTTTCTTTGTTCATCAAAAACATCTTTTGTTTCTGCTTTTCCCAAGGCAAGCTGAACCATAAGTTCATCCAGTTTTGCTTTCAATTCGGATGCCTTTGCATTACCTTCACTAAGTTTTATTTTGAAGTCAGAAATAATTTCATTGAAATTTTTCTTTGCTTCTTCATATTTATCTTCTGCTTCGGCTTTGCCAAGTGCAAGTTGCAAACGGAACTCTTCCAGTTCCGAAATTGCTTTTTTTAATCCTTCAATTACACTATCGGTAATTGACTTAGTTGTAGTTTCCATTTTCTTTATTTTTCTGCAATATTATAGTAAATTCTATAGCCAACCGATGAGGTTTATCAAAAATAACAGTGATAAAACTCACTGCTGAATTAAAATATATTGGAAGAAGTACTGAAATTTAATTCTTGAAAAATGTAAGAACCGAAAGATGAACATTAAATTAAAGGAGAGGGTTATTTTAAGTAAATGAAATTATAATTTAACAACGAAGCCTGTCCACAAATCCGATTTCAAGTTGTGAGTTTCATCTCTATATGTTATTTATTTCACACTTTACATAGACTTGCTTCTGAAATTACTTTTAATAAATTTAAGGTGATTTAGCCTGAATACTCAAATAAGAGCGAAATACGGCATAATGGCAAGATAATACAGTGTAACCTTTCGATAATATAGTACTAACTTACGATTGTATGGTGCCTAACGAACGATAGTATAGTACAACCCTACGATTATACTGTATAACCTTGAGATAGTATTACATTATCTCAAGGTTATACAGTATAATCGTGCGATAGTATAATACAACCGTAAGATAATACAACCCAATCGTTCGATAGTACTGCATTATGGTCTTCTTCGATGGTTTTTGGTTCTTAATTGCTTGTAAATCAGTTTTAAAACAGGTTGATTTATTTGGACAAAATTGACATTTCATTAATATTTTCAGTCAAATAAAGGTGTTAATTGTGTATTTGAACTAAATTATGAAATGGATTTAGATTTATTGAAAGTATTTTGTTGTAGTTATTATTATTTACATTTGTTTGTAATTTCATTTTTAATATAAAAGGAATGAAGAAAATAGTGGTGGTGTTTTTGTTGATGAATGTAATGCTTCTATATGAAAATGCTTAGTCAAGTATTTAATTAAATCAATCATTTGAAGGTAGGTTTACACTCTCACACCGATAATCAAAATATCATCTACCTGCTCAAAACCGTCCATCCAGTTTTGTATCGTAGTATTCAATATTTCGCGTTGCTCATCCATTGTCTTATCCTGAATAGATACAAGCAATCTCTTTAGGGGAGGATATTTGAATTTCTTACCCTTAGGTCCGCCAAACTGGTCGGCATATCCGTCAGTAAAAATATAAAAGGTATCACCTTTTTTAAGTTCGAGTGCATTGTTAGTAAAATCATAAGTACGGTCGCTCACCGACACAGGCATTGGGTCAGGGTCAACCTCTTCGAGTACTTCCCTATTGTCGTTTCGTATTAAATACAAAGAGTTGTTGGCACCTGCATAGTCAAGTGTAATTTTGTCAGTTGTCAATTTTAATCTTACCAAAGCCACATCCATCCCGTCTTTTTGTCCACCCTGTTCACCTGTTTGTTTCAGCAATGTAATAATACTTCTTCGCACTTCATCCAAAATCAAATTGGGCTTGATAATCTTTTTTGCATTCACTGTTTCATTAAGCAGCGAAGTATTAATCATGCTCATAAATGCGCCCGGCACTCCATGTCCTGTACAATCGGCTGCAGCAATCAAAAACATTTTCGATTGTTTACGATCCAGTTCATTAAACCAGTAAAAATCTCCGCTTACAATATCACGTGGATGAAACAAAACAAATGAATCAGGCAAAGCATTCTTCATTCGCTGAACATCAGGAAGGAAAGCCTGTTGAATACGTTCGGCATAATTTATACTGTCAGTAATATCTTTATTTTTTTCTTCAATCAGACTTTTTTGTTTTTCAATCTCTTCCTTTTGATGCGTTACTTCAGTAGTACGTTCAATTACCTTTTCTTCGAGCACACGTTTTTCCTTAATAAGACTTTGCTCACGAACTTTAATAAACGAATATATACTAAAGAGCACCGTAATTAAACAGATGGCATAAAACCAATAAGTACGATACCAGGGCGGATTAATAATAACAGAAATAACTTCGGGATCACTCCATATTCCATTGGCACCGGCAGCACTCACTTTAAACTTATAAGTACCCGGAGGCAATACCGGATAATCGCGTTCAGTACGTTTAGTTATCGGCGACCACTCATCTTCCAGACCTTCCAGCTGATAGCGGAAACGAACTTTCGTAGGATTATCAAGCGATATGGCGGCAAACTGAAACGTAATATGATTTTCGTTATAAGGCAGTTTAAGATGAATAGGCAAGCCGAACCACGGTGTTATCGAATCTGTTTTGGTGTTCCAGACCACATCCTTATTCATCAATTTTATATTGGTGATATGCGTTTGCGGAGCTTTTCTGTTCACCCGTTCTGCTGATGGAGTATATTTTGTAAGCCCTTTTACAGTACCAAACCAAATGTTTCCTCTGTTATCTTTATATATTGCATTGTCATTACATTCCACACCCACAAAGCCATCCGAAGCATCGTAATTTCTCACAGAAGTAATTTTTCTTTTCTTATTGAAAGTGATTTTATCGAATCCTTTATCAGTTCCTACAATAAGGTTTTCATTGTCCTGAAATATAATTGACCGAATGGAATTTGAACTTAACAAACTGTCATTGGCAAATTTATGTATCTTCACTTTGCCTTTCTCTTTCCTTACATACACATACAATCCACCGTTACTTGTGCCTATCCAAATATTTCCATCAGGTCCTTCAATCAACGATTTTATTTCCTTGTACATCAATCCTTCCGCTTCATCATAAGTTGTAATCACTCCGTCACCGCCATATTTAGCTAGTCCTCCGCCGGTACCAAACCAAATATCACCTTCCATATCTTCAATAATTACATTCACATCTTTATCTGTGAATTTCATATCCTCCATTGTTTTATTAAGGAATTTTTTGCCATCGTATCTGCTGATACCATCCTTAGTTCCCGTCCACACAATGCCTTTATCGTCCACATAAATGCAATATGCACTATTGTCAATTAATCCGTCATTTGAATTGAAGTTGGTAAATTTTTTACCATCAAATTTGCTGATGCCGCTTTCAGTAATCGCTGACCATACATATTGATTATGTATCGATTTCCCGACAGCAATACTCGCAATAGAATTTCCTCCGAGTCCTTCTTTAATAGTATAATTCTTGAAAACAGGATTTCCTTTTACGGTCTGCATTTCAGAAAGGCCGCCACCGCCTGTTGCCACCCACATGCTTCCCAACGAATCCTGATCAATATCGTAAACCATGTTACTTCCCAATCCATCTTTAACAGAATAATGAGAAAACTTGTTTCCTAAAAATTTACATAAACCAAAACCATTTGTTCCAATCCAAATATTTCCTTTCGTATCTTCATAAAAAGAAAGTATCTGATTGCCCGGTAATCCTTCTTTATCGGTATAATGTTCGAAAATATATTTTGTGGAAGCATCATTTGAAGTGTTGCTCATTCGCTGACGGATAATACCATTCTCCAATGAAGCAAACCAAAGTTCGTTTTCACTCGAGAGAAATATTTTCCAGATTCCATTCGCATTAAAGCCATTGAACTTATTATATGCGGTAATCTTTCGCGACATCATTTCGAGCCTGAATTCTTTTGCTTCAAACTTTCCATATTTTGATGGTGCAATTCTAAATACGCCATCCTCTAATGTACCGAACCATAACCCTCCCTCCAAATCTTCAGCAATAGAAAGTATCTGGTCAGAAGGAATATCTCTGCCTCCTTTCAGCTGATTGATTTGTACTGAATCCTTGGTAATATATACGATATTGATTCCGCCATAAGTTGCAAGCCAAAGCCTTCCATTTTTATCCTGATGAATATCAAAAACTGCATTGTTGCTTAATCCTTTTGTTTCATCAATAACTTTAATATTAAAGGAATCTTTACCTATCTGAGTAATTCTATTCAGCCCCGCATCGTCAGTCCCTGCCCATATTGTACCATCCTTATCTTCTAATAGAGATATAACACTGCTGCCCTTTAGTCCCGATTTTGCTCCTATGTTTTTTAAGGTAAGACCATCATATAATATAATTCCTTCCTTCCTTGTCCCTGCCCATATTCTTCCTTTACTATCGTGAAGTATCGAACGGACATTATCACCTTTAAATCCATTACTCTTATCAAAAGTCTTGAAACTTATTCCATCAAACCTGCAAATGCCGCCGCCATCAGTGCCTAACCATAAATAACCGCGCTTGTCCTGAGTGATACAATATACGGTGTTTTGAGGCAGTCCTTCTTCAAGTGAATAGGTCTGGAAATTATTTCGCTGTGCGGAAACGGTGTTGGTTAATAGGAAACAGGATGCTGCAAGTTGAATGATGAATACAAAAACTTGTTTGAACAAAAAAAGTCTTTTTATTTTTTCCATAAATAGTTTCAGTTCAAACGTCAATAAAAGTTGTGATTATTTCTTTATAAAAAGAAACTGTCCTCCTTCATCACCTGTGTTTTTTATTGGTGCAAGCTTCGGACTTTGTTCCGAATTATTTATTACCGGAATTTTGATTTTATTGAATATCTGACTTGCATCTAAATATTTATTTGAATTGTCATTTAATGTTTTCAGGAAATAATACGCAAAAACAGAGTGGCCATCTTTCCCTCCATCCATTACAGGTTCAAGTCCGCCCGAAGTCATTGCCTGACGGGAAGATAAACTATGAACTTCCTTATAGTATTTCTCCGACTCTTCAAACGGAACAGATAAAGTATTGCCTCTGAAAATATCACCGCTGAAGCATGCATCAGCAACCAACAATGTATGTTTCGATTTTATTCCTCCAAGATACGTTTGTATATCGGCATTGGAAATGTACTTGGACGTTGAATTTGTAGCGGCATCAACCGGCACCCAAAATCCCTTATTCAAATCCTGTTTATAATCTCCATGCCCAGAATAATAAATAAATACATTGTCCTGTGGTTTTGCATTGGCAACAAGCAATTCCAACTGTGCAATAATATTTTCACGAGTTGCCTGCTCATTATAAAGCGACTTAAAGTTGTCAAATTTATATTGTGCTTTCAACATTGATTCAATTGCTTTTGCATCATTTACAGCATTTTTTAATTGCGGCCAGGTTCCTTTGTAATTATCTATTCCGATAACAAGTGCGTAATAATTTCCTATCACCATATCTTTTGATTTGGAAACATTAAGTCCTTTCAGCGGGTCACCGCTACCGCGAAACATTGGTTTTTCAGGCAATTCAGCGGCAGCTACCGGTTGCGAAATAGCAATTTCAGTAGTCGGTAATGCTTCATTCATTTTTACTTCAAGCACTAAATCATTAGCATTCGTATACGCACCCTCTAAATTAAGACCAATATTAATTTTCGGTTTTGTATATTCTTTTGAAGCATAAAACTCCACACTCACTTCTTTTTCATCAGCAGGTGCAATTTTAGGAATAAGCTCGGAAAGTTTATTTACAGCCATCACTCCCGGAGGAAATGCGTAATTTATTTTTACGTTTCTTGCTTCTCCGCTCGAAGTGTTTTTAAGTTTTAATCTTAATGTAATAGGTGCTCCTACTTCTGCTTTGCCTGTGGCAGAACTATATGCATGGCTTGTAACCATTACGTAACTATAACTTACACCACCGCGTGTCTGAAAGTTTACTTTTAAAGGAGACGCATTAAATCCATTTCCTTCCACTATCTCCACAGTGAAAGTACCTGCAGCAGTTTCCAATGTAGAATCTGTAGTAACAGGAATAGAAACACTGATGTATTTATCCGCCTCGAGATTACCAATAGGAATTTCCTTTTCATAATGTAATCCAACAACTGTTGCATCAATTGAAACTTTTGCAACTAAGTTATAAGCTTGCCCTTTGCCAGAATTTTTAAGTATGAAATTAATTGTTGGCTTCTCCGGGTTTTCAATTATCCCATTATGGTTATCATCATTTAAAGCAAGACCTGTAGTTGATAATTTCGGCTCTCCTGCATCTTTCATATATTTTTTCTTTCCTATTTTCAAATTACCGACATCCCATATTTTCAGGCTTGCATCATTACTCACCGAAATAAAAATATTCCCTTTGTCAGAAAAAGCAATGGCATTAATATCTTTATCATGTGCTTCAAATTCTTTTGTTAAAGCTTTCGTTTCTATATTCCAGATAGATATTTTTTTACTGGCACCGGCAACAGCAAGGTATTGAACATCCGGACTGATAGCAATACTATTTACCTGTGATTTAAAATCTGTCTCCATCATTTTTGTTCCTGAAATAGCTTCCCAAATTATTACAGCACCTTGCAGGCCGCCGCTTACAATGTATTTTCCGTCCGCACTCCAGGCTATGGCTGTTACTTCCTTCGAACCTGCCTCAATAGAACTTTTCATGGTTCCGGTACTTGCATCCCATATTTTTATTGTATTGTCAGCAGAACCTGTTGCTATACTTTTACCATCAGGACTGAAAGCAACAGCATTTACTGATTTGGTATGTCCTCTCAATGTAAATAAGGAACCACCTGAAACGCCATCCCATATTTTTGCATTATTATCTTTCGACCCGGTTACAAAATAATCATTGATTGGATTAAAGGAAAGTGATGTAATATCAAGAGTATGTTCTTTAAGTATTTTTTTAAGCTTCCACTCTTTAGCATCAAACAAAATTATTTTTCCATCAGCAGATCCGGTAGCAAAATATTTTCCATTAGTACTGAAAGCTGCTGTAGTAACTGAAGCAGATTGTGCGAATACTTTCATTTTATCGCCCGACTTGGCATCCCATACTTCTGCCCGTTTGTCAACCCCGCCGGTAACAATAAATGTTGCATCAAAATTAATTGCCGCCGATAATATCTCCCCTGTATGAGCATTATCTTTATTCTTTAATAATTCCTGAGCACTAAAAGGAAGGCTGACACTAAAAACTGCTATGGATAGGATAATTAACTTTTTCATCATTAATCTGATTTAAATTTATTGAATAAACAAAAATACAAACATAACTGACATATAAAAGTGTTCATTGGATAAATTCATACATTGATGAGTTATTTTTTGTTTTCGTATGATATATTTTTTACATTTGTTGCGATAAAATAAATAGTTTAAAATAATTTTGATTTTATCATTCACAAAAGTTAAACAGAATTAAGATTTAAATCATTATAAAATGAAAAAATTAGTTACTTCATTCCTGTTCTTACTGTTTGCCACCATAAGTTTCTGTCAGAATCCCAACTTCATTTATACCCAGACTTGTTTTGGAAATCAAACTACATTAGTTGCGTCATCTTCTCTTGCCGATTCAGCTATTGCTTCCTGGAAATGGGATTTAACCGGAACGGGAACTTATACAGCAAATGGAAAAACAATTATTAATCTTTTTACTACTACAGGTACTTTTGCAGTAAAACTAAAGATTACACCTAACTTTGGCACACCGGATTCTATTACAAAAAATGTTGTTATCGACCCTCTTCCCAATGTAAACTTCAGGGTAGATAATCTTTGTGCACTTAAAAAAGCCACTTACTTCGGGCTGTCCACCATTAACTCAGGAACAATTACACAGAGTCAATGGGATTTTAATAATGATGGCACAGTTGATTTTACTGATACTCATACTACTGATACTGTAACTTATACTTGCGGTGTGGCTCAGATATATCAGACAAAACTTATTTGTGTTTCAGATAAAGGGTGTAGTGCATTTGCTGTCAAAACCACACAGGTATATCCTGTGCCGTCAGCACAATTTACTGTTTCTACCACATGTGCAAACGACAGTACACTTTTCACAAATACAACAACTAACAATCCTTCACCCGATTATTATTACTGGACATTTGGCGACGGAAATCATGCTTCTACTTCCGGAAATGCAGTACATGTTTATGGTTCTACAGGTCCTTTCGGAGTTTCTGTAATTGCTGTTACTGCTAATGGTTGCAGAGATACCAGCGCAGTTAATACTATTACTGTTCATCCGCTGCCTGTTGTTTCTATTTTTGCAAATGCTCCACCAATACTTTGGAATTCTTTTTATGATGGAACAACCATAACGCTTTTAGCAGGTGGTGCAGATACATATCTTTGGTGGAACAATTCTGATACTACAAGGAGTATTACTGTATCCCAAGGAGGAGTTTTTACGGTTACGGGTACCGACGCAAATGGATGTAAAAGTTCTGCAGATATTACAATCGATAAACTTCCAATCCCCGATTCCGTTGGTACTACTTCCAATATCCTTACTCCTAATGGTGATGGCATAAATGATTATCTCGTTATTGCAAATAAAGAAGCGTATCAATCCTGCAAAATCAGTATTTACAATATGTGGAACGTGCTTGTATATTCGCAGGATGGATATAATAACGACTGGGGCGGTACCAGCAATGGCAAAAAACTTCCGGATGGGCCGTATTATTACATTATCACTTGTGATGACAAACCTGCTGTGAAAGGAAACATTAATATATTAACAAAATAATTAATAGAAATGAAAAAAACAGCTGCCACTTTATTTTTATTCACTATTGTTTATTGTTTGTTATCAAACAGGATGGTTGCTCAGCAACTTTCACTAAGTAATCAATATGTGATAAATAAATTTTCGCTGTCGCCTGCCTATGCCGGTGCCGGCGATAATTTCGAAGCATTCGGTACTTATCGAAGAGACTGGATGGGTATTTCAGGAGCGCCTGAAACAAAATCTGTTTTTGCAGATGGACTTATTTATAAAAATATGGGACTGGGAGGAAACGTTACATCTCAGCAGGCAGGTATATTTACCAATATCTCAGCCAACCTTAGTTATGCGTATCATGTTCACCTTTCAGGATTTCATTTCCTTAGTTTTGGTATCGGTGTTGGCGTTCTCGAAAACCATCTTGACCTATCCAGCAAAGGTGCACAGGACGACCCTGTTGCATTGAATGCCAACAGAACTTCTTCTTTGTTTACTGCAAGTTTCGGGATTTTATATCATAATCGTGTGCTGGATATTGGTTTTTCCGCTCCGCAATTTTTGATGAATAAAACAATGGACACACATCTGTATTATCTAACTCCGCAATATCAGGGGCACATCAGTTATAAAGTTGCTTTCAATAAATCATGGGCTATCGACCCTACAGCAATTGTTGCCATGCCGCAAAATGCCCCAATGCATTATGAATTGGCGATACCAATAATGTTTCAAAATAAAATATGGCTGACACCTGCTTATAAAAATTCAAGTATAGCTGTAGGAGTAGGAGCAAGGCTATGTACTAATTTTGTTTTTAATTATTCTTACGAGTTTTCCTCGATGGGTATTGCAGCTCAGTCTTCCGGAACTCATGAAATAACTATTGGCTGGAGATTTAATAAAAAGAAAACTGACGAGCCTACTCCTGATGCTAAAAAGCCTTATTATAAATGGCTCGGGAAATAATAAGAAATTAATCATCTAGAAATAAGAAACCCGTTCACAATAATATTGCGAACGGGTTTTTACTTTATTAATTATTCAGTTTGAATAAAAACTAATACTTATTTTTTGCTTGAACTTGGTGTATTATTACCACCATCCACTGCAAACTTCCATTTCCCATCACTTTGCTTTTTCCAGATAGTATAATAATTACCATTTAATATAGTGTCTTTGTTCACTATTTTCCAATTGCCGAGTGTATATCCCAAATCACCTGATATCGAGGCTTCTGCTTTAAATGGTTCCCAACTTATATTTGTCGGTCCTTGTTTTCCCTTCCAATAGTTTATCAATGCTTTTTTACCGATGATAGGAAATGCACCTTCATTAGGTTTCACCACACTGTCATCGGCATAAAAAAGTAAAGCTGTATAAAACCCTTCTTTCATCGCCATTTCACTCATCGCTTTATCAGCATTGATAATTTCAGCGGCAGCCGTTTTGCTCTTATCAATTTGTTGAGTACCGCATCCCGAAAATAAAAATAAACAAGTAATAATTTTTACAAATAGAATTGAAAAGTATCTCATTGTAACTATCTTAATTCTTTTTATCCATATTATTTGCATCAGGCAGTTTTACGTCAAACAGCTTTTTCTTGCCCATTACTTCACGCGTACCGGGATTTATTTTATATCCTATAAATTGAATCACAGAAACTTTTTTGTTTACCGAAAACGATACGGTATCAAATTCTATCTTTTCATCAAACCTCATTTCTATCATATCGTCGGGTGTTAGAGTAATCTTAACAGGTCCAGTAATTAATGTTCCCGGATTATTTACATCTTGTACAGTAGCGGTAGAATCCCAAGAAGAGAGAATAGCTTCAAATTCTTTTGTGGTCATTTCTCCGTCAGGGTACCAGGTATATGCTTTCAACTTTCCATTCATGACTGCATTTTTAATCGAATGAAAAATTGCGGGCTTATCCATCTTATACGCCTTGTCCCATTGCTCTTTGCTCCACATGGTATCCTGAACCATCGGCAAATTACTCTCCGCAGTTTCCGCCCATAGTATAGTAGTACCTTTAGTTTGATTCTGTCCGTCTTTTCCATTTTTGTTGCACGCAAATAAAGCAACACAAACACCTATAATCAGTATCTTTTTCATATTCAATTTTGTTTTTAATTAGTAATATTTAAAATGTCAGTCATGCAAATGTATAAAAATAATAATGCGGCGATTGTTAATAATTCGAGATTCCTGAAAACCTTATTTTTATTTTTTCACTCTTATATATATGTAAGTCTTTTTGGAAATAAGTTTTATCTATCTGTTTTTATAATTCCAAATTCTGCAGCAACATCCAAAATGATACATGTCGAAGACGGTTTTTCGAGATTACGGAAATCGCTTCTGAGATTATATAGTGACATGAAACTACTACATAATTGCCATAAGCGAAAAATGTTTGTTGCTGATAATAATCGCTGCTGCCGGTTTTTATTATTTCCATTTTACATAACTGCATTTGCATCGGAAACCGGTATACCAATTTGGTTCGGTATTTTTATAGAAATTGGTTTTCATTATCGTGTCGCAGGAATCAAAAAAGGAACCGCCAAAGGATAGGTTTTTATCCGCAGTTAATTCTCTTACATTGCCTTTTATATTTTCAATAAAAATGATTTTATCTGATTTCATCATTGATACAGGCCTTGTTATATCATAGTTGTTTGGTTTTATGTCTCTTCCTCTGCACCATATTTCCAGCTTCTTTTCTTTATCTTTTTTATGAAAACTATGTTTCAGTTTTTCTTTATTTAATGAATCAGCAAACGGAACAATTTTTAAATAAAGTGATGTATCAATTAAGGAATATTGAGGATAATAATTCAAATAAATATCATCATTTACTTTCCCAAACTTGCCATTAAAATATCGTTCGATAGTAAAATAATTTTCTTTTGTAGGTGCAGGATTATTCTTTAAAACACCTTTTGTTAACAGGATAAATTCCATAACTCTATCCGACCGCCATTTGCAAAAAGCCTGTGCCTGCTCATAATTGATGCCTACCACCGGATGATTATGATATGCAGGATGCCTTAAATAATAAACAGTATAGGGGTTGTTATAAAATTTCGGGTCTTTAATCCAGACATTTGTGTCGGGCAGAATCTTTTTATAGTCTTCACTTTCAGGAGAAAATAGTTGCTTCGTCCACTGCATAAATTCGAGATAATCTACATTTCTTATTTCCTGTGCATCCACAAATAAATTCTCATTCATTTTTACAGTGCCCGGCGGAAGAGTAAAATTAGAATATGAAAAAGGTTTATTCAGTTTTTTCTGAAAACAAGAGGCACATAAAATAATAAATACGATAGGGAGAATAATTTTCTTCATATATTTTTTATTCTTATAACGGCAATTAATAAAAAAGATACAGGAATAAATTATAAATAAGAAAGTGCACCCAAAATGCTATAGGTCGAAGACGGTTTTTCGAAATTACGGAAATGAGTACTGTGGTTAAGCTATTGTTGATGTTATCATCAACAACTTTTTGTGTTTAAAGTATAGTGCTATTTTTTTGTATAGAATGTTCGCAGGAGAAAAAATATCTGCAAAGGAGAAATATTATTTTTTATCCGACCAAATGCCAAGTTTATTATTTCTTGCAAATTTTTCGGCAGATGCAATTTGAAGCATAAAATTCTCATCAAGTTTTTTGTCTACAAGCAATTCTATTTTCGGTAATGGATATTCTGAAACAGGAAAATCAGTTTTTGTTTCTTCACGTTTTTTAATATCAGGAATTTCTTCCCAAGTTTTATTCCTTTCCATTTCCTCTTTTGGGAAGCAACCATTTCTAACTAAATAATTATTAAGTGTATCATTCTGTTGTATTACCCAACAAAAAGTCATTATCAAATTATTACCGTCTTTATGAAAATTTGTAGTAGTAGTATTTGCAACAACAATCGCATTCTGATGTTTCGCTATCCAATTATTAATAATACTATCCGTTCTCGATGAATAAGGAGTTTTAGCTACTCCTTCACCAAGCAAACAATATATATGAGAACTATCAGCATCTTTTGTATGAAGCCAGGCATACTTAATACTAAAGTTTTTTATATCGAGTGATTTTTGTTGCGCAGTGCAATTCGCTAATAGCAAACAAATAATTCCAAAGAAAAAAAGTTTATAAGTTTTCATATTATATTTATTATTGTTTTAAACATTATTAATAAGTACAACCATTTATCAATTTTACTCTCCCAAAAGTACTAAATAATTCTTTACTTCAATAATATTAAAAATCATCAGCAACCATCCTTTTCCAAAATTTTCTCATAATTTAATTACTCAAACAACCCAAAAATCACTCCCACAATTTCCAATTCCTGAAAAAGGAACCCAAATTCTCGACCTCGGAAATGATTTCCGTGATTACGGAAATCATTTCCGAGGGTTCGAAACAGATTTTCGAGGTCTCGGAAACAAGTTCCGAGGTTACGGAAACCATTTCCGAGGTCTCGGAAATCAATTCCGAGGTTACGGAAATCAATTCCGAGGTCTCGGAAATCAGTTCCGAGGTTACGGAAATCATTTCCGTAATCAAGAATTTTGGTCTCCAAATCGGGTATTTACAGGTAATAACCTGCCGTTTTGACTTCAATTGCCAAAATATTCGTTTTAAGGCGATTTAACACCTGCTAATATAGTGTATAGTGTTTTTCGATTTTCGTATGGTATTTATAAGAAAGACGATTTAAATAGGTTTCGGGTAAAATCGGGATTACCTTTAGAAAAAATTAATTTTCACTAAAAAAAATAAATCATGAAAAGCAAGAATCCTAAAAAACGTGTAACCAAAGAAGAATCAATTTCAAATAAAATTTTAAAAGACGAAGATTGTCAGACATTTATTGATATAGTTAAGGACAGACCTATAATAAGAAAGTTGCAGGTTCATTTCGGTCCCCGAAGAATTGCTTTGGATACGATAGGTTCTCATTTGGATAAAATAGAAGTGAAGGAGAAATTTTTTGAAGGGAAATTAAAAAGCGATATTCCGGCATCGAAAGTTTCGGCTACAGAAGGAAAAATATTGTGGAATGAATTTTTATCAGAAATATTTTTTAGAATTAAAGGAGGCGAAACCGAACAGGATTTAATTACTTATGGGATGCCACCTGATTGCGCTTCGAAGCTTTTTAAATTACATGAAGTATTAAAAATAAAGAAACAATAAACGTTTTCGAATTATACGTTCGTCATTGCGAGCGTAGCGAAGCAATCTCATTTAAATACAGGGATTGCTTCGGATGAAAAATCCTCGCAATGACGTTCTGAATTAATATGTGAAGAACTCTAATAAAACCATGAAATCCAAATCAGGCTAATTTGGACTTACTGAAAACTACCTTTGATGTCATAAACAAATAAAAAAAATCAGATCATGGCATTAAATCCTAACACACCATTAAAAGCAAGTTTGGCTTTTATGGAATTCGGCAGAGCAAAATTGCTCGACTTGTATTATTTAATTTTTGAAGGCATGGATGGCAATCCTGCATTTCCTTTACCACCAGCAGCTTTCCCCGACATCGACAAAAAAATAAAACAGATGTATGGCTTTGTAAACAAAAAAGATTTTGTGTCGGCTTTGGTAATGCTCGACAGCATAAAAGATGATATGCGAACCAACGCAACGTATGTGCAGGCAAATTGCGGTAATGATTTGCCAACATTATTGAGCAGCAATTATGGCGAGGCAAAACAGGGTGGCGGCAAATCGCCGGTAATTACTCAGGTATTAAATTTGGTGCCTTCCAACGGTCGTTTGTCAGGCACCATTGATTTGGTTTATGACGTGCCAAAAGGCGCACATTTATTGGAAGGATATGCAAAACTGCATGCAGATACGGAAGATAAATTTGCCTTTGCAGGGTCGAGCGACAACAAATCGATGCTGATCGAAAAACAAGTGAAAGGCACTGAAATAGATATTTATGTGCAAGCTAAAGGAACGCTGGGCTAAGGTCCGAGAAGCCAGATAGTTACCATTGTGGTTCAATAACGTAATTAAGAAAATGAAAGGTTTAAGTCCCGAAGAAATTCGGGACTTTTTAATTCAAATGATTTATTTTAATTAATCAACACTTTAT
>CAIQBY010000047.1 GCA_903870175.1 uncultured Bacteroidota bacterium | reverse complement strand
CTAATTCACCATCTTCTACGATTATGAGTATAGATGGCAATTCATCATCATTTTCTATTTCGAATGGTAAGCTGTCCAAAAAATTATCAGCCATTTCGTTCAAAACAAAGTCATAATGTTGTTCTATTATCTCAAGTTTATTTATTAATTCATTTTTATTTTTTTTCATTTTGATTAATTCTATAAGTATTATTTATAATTACCTCATGTTTCCTTTTACTACAATTTATTTCCCATGAAAAACTCCTCATGGAAATTCCATTCAAAGGCTCAATGCAAGCCTTCTTGTATTTTTTCAAATATTTTTTTGATTTTCTCTTCTCCAGGTTAATGATACGCTGGCCTGAGACTCCTCCCATTCGAACGAACGGATTAGGGATAAGGCAATACTGTTGCGATTGAAGCCTAAAGTTGCGTGGTTAAATTACAACTTACAACAGCAGAAAAGCTTTACTCAACTTTTCTAAACAAAACGCTTTGTTTCAATATTCAAATAATTTTACATTTCTTTTGTTTTTTAAATTTTATATTTTCCTAAAAATCTACTGCAAAAATTAACAAAATTTTCGAGATAAAAAAATATACTTGTTAACACCCCCTCTTTTTTATTTTTTAAGATTCGACAATTGTCCAGTTTATTACCAAAACAGATGGATAAATTTTATCTTATCATCCGTCTTGTTAGTTTAGGAAAACCTATTAAATGCTTTAGTCAAGGCTTATAACTCAGTATTTAATATTATTCATTTAGTATGATTTTTATATTATTGTGATTATACAATGAGTTAAATGGTTGTCAAGTTTTTTGCTCCGTTTACTTGACATTTTATATGTGGCAGTGACAATTTTATCTGCAAATAACAAATATATTATTTGCAATATTTGTCGCAAATATTTACTACTTTTGCGACAATAAAAATTAATAAAATGATTGAAAGTGTTGAATATAGGGTATTTAAGAAAATAAAGAAAGCCAAGGGGGGCTCGCTATTTTTTATTGATAGTTTTGCTTCCATAGCAAATTCAAAAGCTGTAAATAAGGCATTAGAAAGATTAGTAAAGTCAGGGGAAATACACAGAGTCGCAAAGGGCATTTATGTACGTCCGATTTCAGATAGAATCTTAGGAAGTATATTACCGAACATTGATGAGATTGCTATTGCAATAGCTAAACGAGACAAAGCAAGAATATCGCCAACAGGTAGTTATGCTTTATATAAGTTGGGGTTTACTACACAAGTGCCTTTAAATATAGTGTATTATACTGATGCCTCTGCCAGAAAAATCAGAATCGGCAAACAGACAATTACCTTTAAAAGGGCAAGCTCTAAAAACCTTGCAGCGATAGGCGATATAAGTAAATTGGCTATACAGGCTTTGAAAGCAATTGGTAAAGAAAATGTAAAAGAGGAAGAAATAAAAAAAATACAAGATTTATTAAGAAAAGAAAAAACTTATCATTTAATGCACGATTTAAGATTAGCCCCTGAATGGATAAGGACATTAATTGGACCAATTAAAGCCAATACAACAAATGAGTAAATTGTTACATCTTAAAGAATGGTTGCAACTACCAAATAATACAAAACAAAACATTTATACTGAAACAGGGAGGCAAATGGGTTTGTCGGCTGTAGCCATTGAAAAAGATTGGTGGCTTGTTCATGCATTGGCTATCATTTTCTCTATGGACTGTTCCTCCGCATTAATTTTTAAAGGAGGTACTTCGTTAAGTAAGGGCTGGAATTTGATTCAACGCTTTTCTGAAGACATTGACTTGGTCTTAGACAGGGAATACTTGGGTTTTAAAGGGGAGCTTACTAAAGGTGATATTCGGAGATTGAGAAGGGCTTCGTATGATTTTATTACGACAAAATTCACAGAAGAGCTAAGAACGAAATTTATTGAAGCTGGGTTTAAAGATGTGAACATTAAATATCGTGAAGTGGAAAATCATGACCAAGACCCGATAATAATTGAACTGTATTACCCAAAATTGACAGAAATTGATAGCTACTTGAAACCTGGTCTTTTAGTAGAGGTTGGCAGTCGCTCTCTAAAAGAACCTAATACGCAAATTGCTTTTAGTAGTATAGTTGCCGAAAGATACACAGATAGTCTATTTTCTGATAAACCAATTTTAATTCCAATAGTAAATCCCGAACGTACTTTTTTGGAAAAAATATTTTTATTGCACGAATAATTTCAAAAACCACAGGAAAGAATAAGGGTAGACCGTCTAAGTAGACACTTGTACGACATTGAAAAACTTATGCAAACGGATTATGCAAAAACTGCGCTTCAAGATTCTTATTTATACAATACAATAGTAGAACACCGCAGC
Source organism: uncultured Bacteroidota bacterium (assembly GCA_903870175.1). Classification (GTDB taxonomy): domain Bacteria; phylum Bacteroidota; class Bacteroidia; order 2-12-FULL-35-15; family 2-12-FULL-35-15; genus 2-12-FULL-35-15. The sequence goes on along the minus strand of CAIQBY010000047.1, from coordinate 6,769 downwards.
AAGTTTACACATATTTCGGGTATTGATTATTCCAAACACTCACCTGAAAACATAAAATTTGTTCCCCAAAATAGTATATTAGCATTTTGGGAAGCAGACTATAAACAGATGCAAGAAAATATGATTTATGGAGAAACCCTAACGTTTATTGAGCTAATAAAAAGACTTTCCGAATTGCAAAATTACATTAATGAAATAAAATGGACAAAGTAAAAATGAAAATTCAGTTTTGTTCCGATTTACATTTAGAGTTTAAAGAAAACAAACAACTCTTGAACACATGTCCAATAAAGCCCATCGGAGATATTTTAATATTAGCTGGCGATATAATATTGTTTAGAGATTTAGAAAAGCATAATGATTTTTTTACTTACGTATCCGATAATTTTAAAACTGCTTATTGGATTCCTGGCAATCATGAATATTACCATTTTGATATTGCTACCAAAAGCGGTGTTTTAAATGAGAAAATAAAGAGCAACGTTTTTTTAGTCAATAATATTTCAATTTCAATCGAGGATATTAATTTAATTTTCTCAACTCTTTGGACAAATATTTCGCCTGCATACGAATGGCAAATAACGAGAAATATGAACGACTTTCAGGTTATTAAATATGGTTCTTATCGCTTTTCCACCCTGTATTATAATAAACTGCACCATGAATGTATGGAGTTTTTGACAAAAGAAATACAAAAAAACAAATACGAAAAAACAATTATAGCCACTCACCATGTGCCTACATTTTTCCATTATCCAAAAGAGTTTAAAGGCAGTATTTTGAATGAAGGGTTTGCTACAGAATTATTTGATTTTATTGAAAACTCAAGGGTTAATTATTGGATTTACGGTCATCATCATTCCAATATTCCAACATTTGAAATTGGTAAAACAAAAATGATTACAAATCAGCTGGGCTATGTGAGTTACGGAGAACATAAAAGTTTTGGTTTCGACAGAATAATTGAATTATAAAAGGAGTTCTAATTTGAATTCCCTTCATCATTCCTTATTTGAATAATGTTTTATAGCTCACAGGTATCTGATTTGTGGCTCAAATTGACATAAATTTGGGCTTTATTTGCAATTGATTTGAGCTACAATAAGATATAATTGATTATTTATTTTGATTTAATCTCTATCAATTAAAAAGTGGCGAAAGGATTGACTTGTTGTCAATGTTTTGTTGGATAGCCCAACGGAAAATGGTTTTACCTTCCTTCGGATAAGATGGTTCTAATAAAACAAAAGAATTAGTTCTCAGTTTTTGTAATTGATTAATGATTGGATGTTTAATTTCAAGCAGTTCTAAAAGAAATCCTAATCGTTTTATCACGGCTTGTGAATTAAATTCCTTGGCATACTTTAACAGTTTTGGGTAATCTATCTTGTCCTTTGATTTGTGTATTGCTAATACAATTTCAGTTATTCCGCCAGCGTACATTGGCTTGAACAAACAATCTATAAGTGTTTTTTCCAAATCAGAACATTGAACTTTATTGAAACTATCAATCCAAGTTTTTTTATTTCCAAAAAAATGTCTTTCGTTGTGATAGATAAATTGAAAGGGAATATTTTTTATTTTAAGTATTGAAGGTTTGATTTGTTTACTCACAACTAATTGCTGTTTCAAACTCGGTTGTGTTGTTAAACTATGAATTTGAAGAGCGGAAAAATAACCGATGTAATACTTTGCATCACCAACCAAATATTGAGAAAGCAAATGCCAGTCGGGCATAAAAGCTTTTGCATCCCGTTCAAAGGGGATAATATAGTAAAGCCCATCTTTAATCCTCATCAGTAATCCTATTTGTACCATTTTGCTTAATAAACGTTTAACGGAATTACTGGGAGAATCTTTGAGAAGATTGTAGGCCTCGTCAGTAGTAAAGCACTCTATCCCTTTGTTATATAACCTATCCAATAATAGTGCTGCTGGAGAGGATACTCTTTTATCTTTTATAGCCATTCAGTGTCATTTTAAAGTGACTGTAAAGATACTAAATATAAACAATAAGTATCTGTGTTTTATTTATTAATCTTGTCTTGTCAAAAACATTTGAGTTTTAGCAATCCTGAATTAAGACCAATTAGAATAAATGTGGGAAGTACGAAACAAATGTGTGAAAGCAGGAATTTTAAAAAAATGATTGAGATTGAATAAAAATATGTACTTTTGTCGGGTGTAACCAACATTAATAGCTAATAACGAATACAATGACGGCTATAACCAACAATAATCAGAAAGCGAAAAGCGATATTGCTATTGTAGAGACCATAGGAGCATTCATCAAGCATCATCGTTTAGAACAAAACAAATCACAAAAGCAATTAGCAAAGGATGCTGGAATTAATCGCTCTACAGTGGTAGATTTTGAAAAGGGAAAAACAAGTAAAGTGATAACCTTTATTCAACTTCTTAGGGCACTTAACCTTCTTCATATAGTAGGACAGTTTGAAATAAAGCAAGAAATTAGCCCTATTCAACTTGCTAAGATGGAACTGGCAAAACGTAAGAGAGCCTCAAAGAAAAAAAGAACTAAGAATAAACCAAAATCTACCTGGTAATGAATTCAGCTTTTGTAAATATTTGGAATCAACGTATAGGTGCTGTAGCCTGGAACCCTGACACTGGCTTGGCTACATTCCAATTTGATTCGGATTTCTTGAAAAGCAATTTAGACCTTGCTCCGATAAAGATGCCAATTGAAGGTGCAGCTAAAAGAATTTTCTCCTTTCCAGAGCTTATAAATAATAATACATTTAAGGGGCTTCCTGGATTATTAGCAGATATTCTTCCAGATAAATATGGTAACGCTTTAATCAATACTTGGCTGGCACATCAAGGCAGGGCATCGGATAGTTTGAATCCTGTTGAGATGCTGTGTTTTATTGGTAAAAGAGGAATGGGAGCATTGGAGTTTGAGCCGACTGAACCCAAGTCTGAAAAATCGGCAACTAAAATTGAAATAAGCAATTTGATTGATATAGCAGAAGGAATACTCTCTGGAAGAATGGACTTTACTACTACGCTTACTAAAAATGAAGAAAAAGGGTTGTTTGACATTTTGAAAATCGGTTCCTCGGCAGGGGGGGCAAGAGCAAAAGCTGTTATTGCTTTTAATGCTAAAACAAAAGAGATACGTAGTGGGCAAGCGGATGCTCCAAAAGGATTTACACATTGGCTAATTAAATTTGATGGAGTAACTGACAAACAGTTTGGCTCGTCAAGTGGATACGGACGTGTAGAAATGGCATATTATTTAATGGCAGTGGATGCGGGTATTGAAATGGCCGAATGTAGGTTGCTGGAAGAAAATGAAAGAGCACATTTTATGACCAGAAGATTTGACAGAGAGCCTGGAAAAGGAAAGCTGCATGTACAAAGTTTTTGCGCCATGCAACATTACGATTTTAATGAAGTAAACCTTTACAGCTATGAACAACTTTTTGAAACAATGCGGGAATTAAATTTACCGTTTTCACAAGCAGAGCAAATGTTCAGAAGGATGGTATTTAATGTAATGGGGCGAAATTGCGATGACCATACAAAGAATTTTGCTTTTGTTATGGATAAAACAAGCACATGGAAATTATCTCCTGCATTCGATATTTGCCACGCATACCGACCAGGTAGCGAATGGGTAAATCAACACGCATTAAGCATAAACGGAAAAAGAAAAAACATAACCAAAAATGATTGTTTGCAAGTGGCAAAACAAATAAGCTTAAAAAAAGCCGAAACAATAATTAAAGAAATTGCAGACGTTATAAGCCATTGGGACAAATACGCAACAAAAGTAAATATTGAAAAAAAGTTGCAACAAGCAATAAAACAGACTCTAATAGTATTTTAAAGCTAAAAAGTGTATTGGTAAAATATTTTCCATTATAAAGCTATAATCGGCAAATATTTCCACTAATAAACTATACTTTAATAATTCTTTCTAAAATCTTCACCATCGCCAAAGTGTCCAATTTGCAATATTCCAACAAGTTTTTTCTTTGCTCATCTCTTTTTTCCTCAGTCTGATTCTTCAACTCCGAATAAATTAAACTTGCGATACATCCGTCCTGTATTTCCAATGCTGAATACGATAGCATTGGAACAAGTACAGGCAATACCTTCTTAATACTATAACTCTCGTTAAACTCAGGATGATAATATTCTTTCTTTCTAAATGGAACCATAAGGTCAACCACTCTTTCAATAACATCGAAAATTTGTTTTTCATATTGTGGGAAATCTCTCGCAAGCTCCTTGAGACGGCTTATTTCAAAGGTTTGATTCCAAACAATAATACTGCCTTCATTTCCAAGTGAAGCGAGCAATTCCTTTATCAGAACCTCTCTTGGGTCTGTTAAGCCATCACCTAAGAAATCAGCATGTAAAAGTTCTGAATCTTTAGTTGTCTGAATATGGAGACTGTACTGTGTAGGAATCTGCTGATATGGCCGTGATTCTTGGATTTCAGGCACTGCAAAAATCACACTTTCAAAGTCCAGATAGAATAATGGGTACTGCAAACCACCAATGAATTCACTCAGGTATTCTTTATTTATATACTCTTCACGAGAAGATTTTCTTTCTTCCACTGCAACATTTTTCCAGCAATAATCAGTGAAGTCGCAAGGATAGGGGTTATCACAGTGTCTGCCAACTTCAACAACTGGTTCTATTTTGTCTGCAACAACTTTCTTTAATTCTATAATTTTAGATTCAATGAATTTTTGTTGCTCCTTAACTTGCTCGTGAATAGATGATTTCGTGAATAATTCCTGCACATTAATCTCTCCTCTCCGAACATATTTATTATTCAGATGAACAATAAAAACGTCTTCAAGCTGAATTCCTGAGTTTGTTATCACATGGTACTGAAGAGCAGCATCCATTATATGTGGCTCTTTAACTTTAGTAGTGTTTTTCACCTCATAAGCACACCACTTATTATCATTTTTTACAAGAATATCAATCGCACACAAAACTCCTTCGTATTTGAAACACGCCTCATATATGATTTTTGCGCCTTCTTCAATAAACTGTTTTGTCTTTGCAACTGAAAGATGATAAGAAAAAGCATCAGGTGGTTCAGCGTTTACGCCTCCTGGAAATAGTCCTTGTGCCAACAAACCTACATTTGTTCCGCTGCTGAAAATTGCTTGTTGTGATTCGTCCTCTGGATTTCTCAGCTCTGGACGAAACTTATGAAAGTACAGTCTTTTTGGGCATTGTACACCATAAGTAAATGTCGATTTTGATAGTATGTGCTTTGTATAGCTCATCAGATTATTTCTCAAAGATAGTTTGTTTTTCTTTGATAAATATAGGTAAGCTTTTCCGAAAAAAAGAATTGCAGAAATGCTTGTTTTCTATGCCCTAACTTTTTCCTGAAATATAATTTAAAGCCTTATCAGGAGGTAGACCACTAAGCTTGCTCTCCAAATAGGATGCAGCCAATCCTGTTTGAGTTCCACTGTAACGCCCAGAGGCAATAGAATCCAAGACAGCAGTTCTCACAAGAAGTTCAGCTGATTCATCATTTGACATTCCGCTCATCTTACTCTCTCTATATCTTATTAATGCTTCCACATTTGAATATTGGCTGTTCCTATAACCCACAACAGAAGTTCCGCCAGACATTTCAAATCTCTTGATAAATTTATTGAAAGTACATATTCGATATGACCCTGATACAGCAGAGTACAACATAAGACCACCAATCACAACAACAACGATGTTACCAAAAACAGTCGCCAAATCTTTTCCCATAAAACTAAAAGCATTATGCTCAAGATGAGATTCCAATTTATCAAGGCCATCAGTGCCGTCTAAATAATTATATGTAATAACGAATAAAGTTAACAGGATAATACCTGAAAGAAGCTTTCTCCCAGGACTAAAGGTTTTTAAAGAAGCCATATTTCAGTTTTTTACTTTTATTAAAGACAGCCCATAAATGAGGTGTGAAAAGCGATATATTAATTCTCAAATACCAAGCATATCATACACATCAAATAATTCTTCCTCACGGATGCCCAAATAACGCTTGGTTATTTGCACTGAACTGTGATTGAAAATTTCAGACAACAATAATAAACTTTTCTCCGAGTGATTGTTAAGCTCCCAAACCCTTCGCCCAAAGGTCTTACGCAATGTGTGGCTGCTGGCATTTGTGGTCTTTATTCCATATCCAATAAATATTTGTTTTAGTTTTTCATTTACCCATTGAATACGGATTGGTTTGGTCTTGTATTTATTAATTAAGACATACTCTTCTATTGGTGGACTCTTCATTAGTATGTAGCACTTATTTATTATATCCTTTAGGTCAGAATTTATTTTGATTTTCCGATGCTTCTTTGTTTTTTTCTCGACAAGGTTTATAACATCTTGGTCAAGTACCAGTTTCCATGTCAGATTTTGAATGTCAGAAATCCTGAGACCCGTAAAACTTCCGATTGCAATCAAAAGACAAAATTTGTATTCCTTGTCTCTTTGTAATTTTAAAATCAGTTGCATCAAAATATCCCATTGTATAAATCCTGTTGTTGTTTTTTGTCCTTTAAGTGCCATACTTCTTTTTTACTTTTTTTTATCGAATTTTAGGTAGCTATCATTTATATTTTGTTTCGTAGGTAAATGACAGTTGCCTTTTTCCTGTTTTTGTCACCTCTTCTGAAACCCCTGTCAATGCTGCATTCTTGTTTTTTGCCAACTATCATTATTATACTAAGTGATAGTTGATGTTTTTGGGCATACATTTTTTAGT
>CAIQBY010000046.1 GCA_903870175.1 uncultured Bacteroidota bacterium | reverse complement strand
GTTAATCTTGATGAATCATATAAAGAAAGCACTGATGCCTGAATACGTGCATTGGTACCTCCTGCAGTGATTTTCGATAATTCATTTCCTTCAATTTTAATAGGACGGCCTTCGCGTGTTTTTACCAATATTGCAGCATAATCATTACCGTCATAATAAGTAGAAGCATACCAGTTGGCAACTCCCGGAGTTATTTCATCGGGACGAACAACGTAAGGGATAGCTTTGTAAACAGGAGTTTCACAGGCTGCCAATGATGCTGCTGTAACACTGAATCCAAGGAATTTCAAAAAGTCCCTGCGATTTGTTCCGCTGCCAAGAGCAAGATTATTGTCTCCTAAAAAATCTTCTACAGGTACCTGTTCAGCAAATTCGTTTCCCGCTTTCTGAACAAATTCGGAACTGTTTTCTAATTCTTCCAGTCCTTTCCAATATTTTGTTTTTCCCATATCTTTTTTGAAATTCTAAATTCTAATATCTAAATTCTAATTGTTGTATAAATTCTAATCTTCTAAATCCTAAATTCTAAATTCTAATCTTGTTATCTTATTCTGTTTTAGAATTTAGATATTAGAATTTAGAATTTCTCTTTAATAATGGCATTTGCCACACTCAATTCCGCCCATTTTAGCAACAGTAATTGTTTGCTCGTCTTTCGGCAGTTTTTTGAATTTCTCTGCAAGTTTTTTGTGCAGACTTTCGTAGTACGGATTGTCTTTCATTCCCGGTACTTCTGTTTTCCGGTGGCAATCAATGCACCAGCCCATTGTCAATGGTTTCACCTGTTGTACAGTTGTCATTTCTTTAACTTCACCGTGACAGTTTACACAATCCTGCTTGCCTACTTTTACGTGTTGCTGATGGCTGAAGAATACAAAATCAGGAAGATTATGCACTTTAGTCCAGATGATAGGCTTTTGTGGTTTATTATAAATACCTGCTGTGGCATCCCAACCTGCTGCTGCATATATTTTAGCTATTTCCGCAGTTCCTTTTTCGCCTGAAGGGCCTTTTGAGATACCTTTATGACAGTTCATACATACGTTAACTGTAGGAATACCTGCTGTTTTACTTTTTTCTACTCCTGAGTGGCAGTAAACACAGTTGATTGCATTATCGCCGGCATGTATTTTATGAGAGAAAGCAATCGGTTGGCTCGGGTGATAACCTTCATAAACGCCTATTCCCATTAATGCATCCCAGCCAGCTGATAAAAATCCGCCAAGAATAAATATTACAATAACTGCCATGGTGCGTTTGTGAGTGCCCATCCATGCTTTTAATTCCTGCCAAGGACCCATTGGAGGCAATTCGTCCAGAGCTTCTCTTTCTCTTTTTAAGTTGCGTAATGAATTGGATACTCCGCGAAGAATACCTACTAAAATAACAAGGAAAGCAATTACTCCTAATAATATTGCCAATGGATTCACGCCTTTTGGCGCTTCCGGTACCACAGGGCCGCCTGCTGCAGCTGCAGGAGCTACTTCTTTAGGTGGATTTTTTACATAAGCTATAATTGCCTTTATTTCTTCGTCTTTCAAATCAGCAAACACGGTCATTTGTGCGCCATTGTTTTCTGCTAATATCTTCTTGGCATAAGCATCTCCGCTTTTTATAACGTCCTGATTATTTTTAATCCATTTAAGCATCCATGCTTCGCTTGGCACTCTGGAAGTTACTCCTTCCAATCCCGGACCGGTAAGTTTTTGTTTGGTGATGGTATGGCAAACTGCACAGTTTTGCTTAAATAATTTGGCACCATCCTGTGCCGAAATCGGATTAATACTAAAAATGATTGATAAAAACAGGAAGGAAAAAAGTGCTGTAATTTGTTTTCGCTGCTTGCTGTAAGTTGTATCCATATTGTTTTTTAACTATTTAACCCTATTAATTTTCTCTTCTATTGAGAATGCTCAATTTTAAGCGTGGCAAATTTATAAAAACATTTATTGGTAACTCAAAAATAAAAGAGATTTTATCAAAAAAACGTAATTTAGATTGATTCTAAATTAAAAATTGGCGTTTTCAGCATTTTTGAAAATCAATGCATTAAAACATCACTTTTTTTGATTTATGACCTACGTCATGTGGCGTTTTTAGGCTGTTTTGGGCTGAATTTCTCCTCAAATAAAAGAAAGTTTTTTTGATAATAAATTTATCACAAAAATTACTTTTAATAAAAAAATCCGGCAGGTTATAAAACCTGCCGGATTATCTACTATTACTAAATTCAGTTATTAACCGTTATAAGTACACGAAAACGTATCGCTGAATAATCCAATTTCTGCATCGTGTATCACTCCGCGAGTTTGATAATTGCGGTTTTCGGGAACGCCAGCCTTCGCAAGCGGACGAACATCATGAAATGGTGAATGGTTGGCTGTGCCTATTTTATTAAACACTTTTACATCGCCACCAATATCATTACTGAAAATATCCATTCCGTCAATGTGTGGTTTTTCAAATGTAATATCCACATAGCCCGGCATATTTTTACATTTTCCGTTTGCCTTGTAATCATCAGGCACAAACACTGTTTCAGCACCTATTATACCAAGGTCTTTGCCAATTGCATCGGTATAATTTACGGTATTACTTTTTATACGGCCAACGATGCCGGCTATTAAAGTGAAAATACCTGCCTGTGTTAAATCAGGTGTTATGCCAGGGTCAAAAGCAGGCAAATCGCCAAGTGTAGTGCCGTTTTTGGCGATGCTCAATATGTTTTTAAAACTTGTGAGTGATTTAGTAAATTTTCGGCTGTTATCAATCAATGTTATCATATACGAATATATCACAGCCATTGCTGCTATTAATTTTACTTCGGCAGGCGATATGCCGAAAAGTGAAGCATATCCTCCTATTTTTGCTGAAAAATTATTAAGCCATGTTACACGTTCGCTCTCTTTGTTTGGTAAATAATATTTGTTCATTTTGTTTATTTTTTAGTTATTTAATTAATTGAATTTATTTCTAATTGATTGAAATTTAGCTGTTTTCTATTCGAATGGAAAAGAATACGCACCAAATCGGGTCAAATGCGGAGTACAGTGGTTTGTTTCCAAACCACAGGCATTTGTTTGCGGAGCGCAAGCAATTGTTTCCAAACCGCAGTGGGTTGTTTGCACACCGCAGGCATTTGTTTCTGGACCGCAATGGGTTCTTTTTGGAGCGCAGGGGGTTGTTTTTGAACCGCAGGCAAATGTTTGCGGACCGCAATGGCTTCTTTTTGGAGCGCAGGGGATTGTTTCCAAACCACAGGCATTTGCCTGCAGAACATATTTTTCAAGAATTCTAAAATCGAGTAGGCGGCTCCGTTATCAAGCGATAACGGAGTGCACCTCTCACACCACTGTACGTGCGGGTCTCGCATACAGCGGTTCATTAAGTTGTGGAGCTACTTTTTGGTAATGTTCCAACATTGATTCATAACCTCTTT
>CAIQBY010000045.1 GCA_903870175.1 uncultured Bacteroidota bacterium | reverse complement strand
GGTGTTTTTTTACCTGCAAACAAAGTAAGCTAAAAATAAGAATGGTTGTTGGTGAAAACAACAACTACGGCAGAAAAATCAAAGAAAGCAATAAATTAATAAAATGGAAAACACACTGCCACTATACCTATTTTCAGAAGGGCTTGTAGAAAATGGAACACCCATTGTAATCGAAAATCTTGCTCCTCTTCGCGAATTTATCCGCTCCAACCTGATGCCAGCCGAGCAGTTTAATTATGAAAGAGGCACCTTTAAACTTATCAGTTTTTTTAATCCGCGCTTACTTTCCGAATTTACCAAAGGACAAATACTGGAAGGTTATAATTACAAATTTAATAGGGGCGAATATTTTTTTAATATTAATGAAATTAGCATCAGAGTGCATTTTAAAAATATTTATTTAACAAAGTCGTTGATTATTATAAAAAAAATATGGCATCAGCATAATATCCGTTTCAAAACCACCTACGCATTTAATCAAACTGTAAACCATTGTAAATTCCACCCTCCAATGCTTCTGTCAGATTATATAAAACTAATGATTGATGATGGAGTATTAAGAGACCAGTTTGCAGAATACATTAAAGAAACAATGCCCGAATTAATTTTTCAAACAACTTGACCGGTTTCCTGTACGTTCTTAGCTGCCGGGCAGGCATGTGTGAAGGTGCTTAGTGTGTAAATAAATTGTTAGTTCCCGATGTAAAATCGGGACAGGTAATACTTAAATAAAAACAGGGCAACCGAAAACTGAAAAGAGCAGGTAAACAAATAAGCCACAAACTGACGAATGCCAACTATTGAACTAAAAACAAAAATAAACGCTCCAGCAGAAAGGTGTTTTCTTCTCTCTTTGAGTGTGGACTTACATCTGCTTAGCACACAGGAAACAAATGAGAGAGCAATTTCAGGAGTAACAACAGGACTTATGAAATTGAATGATGTAGTAACATGGAGAGCAAAACACTTTGGAATTTATCAAAACATGACTTCAAAAATATCTGCTTACGATGCTCCAAAATATTTTGTCAGCGAAATGTTGAAAGGTGCATTTAAGAAACTGCACCACCAGCATTTATTTGAGTGGACAGGTAACGAAACAATAATGACAGACATATTTTATTTTGAAGCACCATTCGGAATATTAGGAGAGCTTTTTTCGAAATTTATTTTGAAAAACTACATGAAAGGTTTTCTAATAAAACGAAATGAGACGATTAAAGAAGTTGCAGAAACATCAAAATGGAAATCGTTATTAAATAACAGATAGTATTTACAATCTCCGGTAGGCGCAAAGTTATAGCAAGGCAAGTGCGTAAGGGCTTCGTGACATTTTTAATCAGTAAGCTTTGCTTACCTTTTTTAAACTAAAATAAAGAAATGAAAAAAAGAATCAACAAGGTAAAGCAGGTAACAAGCTATAAAGCTGTAATCAGCCGAACAGAAAAAGAGATTGAAGCAGTGGAAGCTGCAAAGGTAGAAATGTTTCATAAATTTGAAAAAGAGTATGAATCTATGACAGATTTTATGGATATGTCAAAGACTACATTTGTAGCGATTGTAAAAACAATTAAAGATGAAATGATATTTGAAAAGCTTG
>CAIQBY010000044.1 GCA_903870175.1 uncultured Bacteroidota bacterium | reverse complement strand
CGACCACCCTGCACGCGATATGCAGGATACTTTTTACATCAGCGAAAATCCGGATATTGTATTGCGTACTCAAACTTCGTCGGTTCAGGTTCATATTATGGAAGGCAGCAAACCGCCTATCCGTACCATTTCTCCGGGACGTGTATATCGTAATGAAGCTATTTCGGCTCGTGCTCACTGTCAGTTTCATCAGGTGGAAGGATTATATATTGACAAAAAAGTTTCGTTTGCGGATTTGAAACAAACGCTTTTATATTTCTCGAAAGAGATGTTTGGCGAGGAAACGAAAATAAGATTGCGTCCTTCCTTTTTTCCTTTTACGGAAATAAGTGCGGAGATGGATATTTCGTGTCCGTTTTGTGCCGGAAAAGGTTGCAACATTTGCAAAGGTGCAGGCTGGGTGGAGATTTTGGGCTGCGGAATGGTGGACCCTGCGGTTCTCGAAAATTGTAAAATTGACAGTTCTAAATATTCCGGATTTGCTTTCGGGATGGGCATCGAACGGATTACGATGCTTAAATATCAGATTAATGATTTGCGATTGTTTTTTGAAAACGATGTAAGGTTTCTGAAACAGTTTACATCAGTGATATAGGTATCCTTCAACGAATAACGAATTTAGCGAATAGCGAATCTATGAGTATCTATTGTTTACAAGAGTTTTTATAAATTTCGATTCGTTATTCGAAAAGATTCGTTATTCGTTGTAATATGAAAGAACAATTGCTTGAAATGCTGAAAACGGAGCCTGAAGATTCGTTTCTGAATTATGCGCTGGCATTGGAATATGCTAAATCAAATGATTTACTGAAAGCCATTGAACTTATCGAAAACGTGCTCACGAAAGATGAAAATTACCTGGGTGCTTATTATCAGCTGGGGAAATATTATGAGTTGATAAATGCCACCGAAAAGGCGATTGCTACCTATACTAAAGGCATCGCGATAGCTAAAAAACAAAATAACAGGAAGGCTCAGGGCGAATTGAGCGAGGCACTTATGATGCTGGAAGAGTAGAAAATCCCAAAAAATCGGTAGTAATAATTGGAAAATTGGAAGCAGTTTTCAGAAAATTGGGAGCAATTTCCAAAAAGTTGCCTGCAATTTCTTTAAAGTTGCTGGCAGGAATTGAAAAATTGGGAGCAATAATTGGAAAACTGCTGGCAATTTCTCGAAAGTTGCTAGCAGGAATTGAAAAATTGCCAGCAGGAATTGGGAAATTGCTACCGATTTTCGGTTACTTATTTCCACTCATATATATAAGGTATGAATTATTGAAATGAGAAATCAATTATAATTGTTGTCAGGAATTGAAATCGGAATATTAAAAAGAAGGACTAAAATCAAAAGGAATGAAAAATCGAATTTCTAAACCTTCAAGCTCTATATCACTTTGAAGTTTTTTTGATTCTACTCCCCCATTTTTTCTATATCCGCTCCTATTATTCATTTTATTTTCCGTTTATTATAAAAAAAAGGGGGTGTTAATAAATATTTATTACTTTTTTTGACTTCACCCCCTAAATAATTATACTTTTGTGTCCGAAAAAAGAAAATATTCAGTATTCACTAATAAATAATCAATAAAAAATGGCATTTCACAGATTCAAAGCTTTAGAAACAGTACTTGGCAGAGTACCTGTAAGCGTAAATTTACCAAGTAATAAGGTATCCGAGTTTTTTGGCGAGAATGTATTCGGCATAGATGCAATGCGCGAATATTTATCGGACGAAGGATTTAAAAGCGTGATGTCTGCCATGGAGCAAGGCACGCAGATAGACCGTAAGATAGCCGACTCGGTGGCGGCAAGTATGAAAACATGGGCTAACGCAAAAGGTGCTACACATTATACGCACTGGTTTCAACCATTAACAGGAGCAACTGCCGAAAAACACGATGCTTTTTTCGAACCTACTGAAAATGGAAGAGCGATAGAAAGATTTGGCGGCGCACAGCTGGTACAGCAAGAACCTGATGCTTCCAGTTTTCCGAACGGAGGAATAAGAAATACTTTTGAAGCACGCGGATATACTGCGTGGGACCCTACTTCACCGGCTTTTGTGATGGGCAAAACATTATGTATCCCTACTATTTTTGTTTCGTATACCGGCGAAGCGCTGGATTTTAAAACTCCTTTATTAAAAGCATTGAACGTGCTCGACAAAGCTGCTGTGGATGTTTGCCAGTATTTCGATAAGAATGTTACTAAAGTAAATGCGACACTTGGCTGGGAGCAGGAATATTTTCTGGTAGATGAAGCATTATATAATGCGCGTCCTGATTTGGCGATGACTGGCAGAGCATTGTTTGGACATGCACCGTCAAAAGGACAGCAGTTGGATGACCATTATTTTGGTTCGATACCTGATAGAGCTACCAATTTTATGCGTGAGTTTGAAATGGAATCGTTGAAATTAGGTATTCCTATTAAGACACGACATAATGAAGTGGCACCAAATCAATTTGAGTGTGCGCCCGTATTCGAAGAGTGTAATCTTGCAGTTGACCACAATCAATTGTTGATGGATGTGATGGAAAAAGTAGCTCGTCGTCATAATTTCAGAGTATTGCTTCACGAAAAACCTTTTGCAGGAGTGAATGGAAGCGGGAAACACAATAACTGGAGTATGAGTACCAATACCGGCAAGAATTTATTGAGCCCGGGTAAAACGCCGAAAACAAATTTACAGTTTCTTACCTTCTTTATTAATACTGTAAAAGCAGTTCATGATAATGCTGATTTATTAAGAGCATCCATTGCTTCCGCAAATAACGACCATAGATTAGGAGCCAACGAAGCGCCTCCGGCAATCATGTCGGTTTTCCTTGGAACACAGCTTTCAAATGTATTGGATGAATTGGAGAAGAAAGTAAAAACAGGTAAAATGAGTCCTGATGAAAAGACAGCTTTGAAATTAGGTGTAGGTAAAATACCTGATATCTTATTGGATAATACAGATAGAAACCGTACTTCGCCTTTTGCGTTCACCGGTAATAAGTTTGAGTTTCGTGCAGTAGGTTCATCCGCAAATTGTGCAGGACCAATGATTGTATTGAATGCGATAATGGCTGACCAGCTCGTAAAGTTTAAACGCGATGTGGATGAGTTGATAGCTAAGGATGTTGAAAAAGATGAAGCTATTTTCCAGGTTTTAAGAAAATGCATTATCGAATCAAAGAAAATCCGTTTCGAAGGAAACGGTTATGGTGAAGAATGGGTGAAAGAAGCGGCAAAGCGCGGTTTATCCAATTACAAAACAACTCCGGAAGCGCTGGAAGCTTTTGTTTCTACCAATTCGTTAAACATTTTTGTTCGCAATCATATAATGAATGACCGAGAACAACATGCACGATATGATATTTATCTGGAAACTTATACAAAGAAAATTCAGATAGAATCACGCGTAATGGCTGATTTGGCTTGGAATCATATAATCCCGACAGCTATTAAGTACCAAAGTACATTAATAGAAAATGTAAAAGGATTGAAAGAAATAATGAGTCCTGCTGATTTCAAAAAGAATGCGAGTGTTCAGTTAGAGATGATAACTGAAATCTCAGAACATATTAATGTCATCAAGACAAAAGTGGATGAAATGACTGAAGCCCGCAAAAAGGCAAATGCAATAACTGATGTAAAAAAACAGGCAGTGGAATATTGCAACAAGGTAAAATCATACTTTGACACCATCCGTTATCACGTCGATAAGTTGGAATTAGTGGTAGATGACGAGTGCTGGCCCCTTCCAAAATACAGAGAGCTATTATTTACTAAATAATAATCACTGCTCGAAATCCTCGTTAAATATAGTGTTTAGCAGGGATTTCGTGTTTTTTAATATCATTATAAAAGACTTAATGCAAAAAAAAAAGATTTTGAATAGATAATTTCTTTATTTTAGCACCCGTTAAAAAGTAAAAATAATTAAAACTGTTATGAATAAAATTACAAAAATTACTACCACAATAGCTATCGCCCTTTTATTATCAGTTGGTGTGAAGGCACAAAAGAATTATAATGTTGAGGCGGGAAAGGCTTTTTCCAGCATGGAATATTATAATGCAATTGAACTTTACAAGAAAGCTTATGAAAAAGCCAAAAATAAAGGAGACAAGGCAAGGATTATTTTTATGACAGCGGAATGCTATCGTTTAATTGGCGATAACAAACAAGCCGAACAATGGTATACCAAAGCGATTAAAGCTAATTACACGGATACAAAAGCAATCTATTATTTAGCTAATGCAAAAAAAGCGCAGGAAAAATACAATGAGGCGTTAATTGAATATAAAAAATATCAGAAAGCGAATCCTTCAGATAAAAGAGGAGATGACGGCGCAAAATCCTGTGAATTAGCGCAGCAATGGAAAGATCATCCTACTCGTTATCACGTTGAAAATATGGTACAGATAAATAGTAAAGAGCCCGACTTTGCTCCTTGTTATGCTGATAAAAAATTCAATAAATTATATTTTACCTCTATGCGTGCAGGAGGAACAGGAAGTTCGGAAGACCCAACAATTGGTCAAAACTATAGCGACATTTTTGAAACCTCAATGGATAAAAATGGAAAATGGAGTACTCCTGTTTCAATGTCAGGAGGGGTAAACACAAAAGATAACGAAGGAAATTGTGCAGTTACTAAAAAAGGAGATAAAATTTTCTTTTCAAGATGTCTTACAGATAGCAAAAAAGTAACTTATAATAAAATATATGTAGCAACCAAAAAAGGTAACTCATGGGGAGATGGAGAATTGCTTCCATTTTGTAATAATGATACAATAAAATATGCAGCTCCTTCAATTTCTTCAGATGGAACTACATTATTTTTCTGTTCCAATATGCCGGGCGGACAAGGTGGAAATGATATTTGGTATTCAAAATATGATAAAAAGAATAACAAATGGGGAGATCCTGTTAACTTAGGTCCAGACATTAATACTCCGGGAGAAGAAGTTTGGCCATTTTTACATGATGATGGAACTTTATACTTTTCTTCAGACGGACACCTAGGAATGGGAGGATTGGATATTTTTAAAGCAGAGAAAAAAGGTGATGATAAATGGGGCAACGTTACTAACCTGAAGTACCCAATTAATTCTGCTGCTGATGATTTCGCAATTATTTTCGAAGGTAAAAAAGAAAGAGGGTACTTTTCTTCTAACCGTGAAGGAACAAAAGGAAAAGATGATATCTGGTCATTTGCTTTACCACCATTGTTATTTGTAATTGAAGGTGTTGTAACTGACTGTAAATTTAAAGAAACAATTCCCGGGGTAACTATTAAGTTAGTTGGGTCAGATGGTTCATCAGTTGAAACAAAAACAGACGCTGCAGGATATTACAAATTTGCAGAAAACGGTCAGGACAGATTTGTAAATCCTGGGACATCTTATGTGATTACTACTTCTGTTGGAGCTGAAGTAAAAACAGTTCAAGCTCCACTTGGATTTTTAAATAGTTCGGATAAAGCTAAGGAAACTACTGTTGGTGAAGAACTTGCCAAAACTTTTAAACATGATTTTTGTTTAATACCGATTGAAAAAGAAATTCGTTTCCCTGATGTATTATATGACTTAGGTAAATTTGATTTAAGACCAGAATCTAAAGATTCACTTGATTTCTTATATCAAACTTTAATTGATAATCCTAATTTAGTAATTGAATTAAGTTCGCATACGGATTATAGAGATCATAAAATAAATCAGGTTTTATCTGAAAATCGTGCAAAAGCTTGTGTTGAATATTTAATTTCAAAAGGCATTCCAGCTGAACGAATGGTACCAAAAGGTTATGCTGAAAGCCGCCCTGTTGTAATAGAAGACACAACACATAAAGCTCCAAGTGGAAAGATTTTGGCAAAAGGCTCTGTGCTTTCTCCAAAATGGATTGATACTAATTTCCCTGAAAAGAAAAACAAAGAAGACTATGAATATGTCATGCAATTGAACAGACGTACTGTATTCTCTGTATTACGTAAGGATTATGTTAATCCAAATGCTCCAAAAGAAGAGATTAAGAAAGAAAAGAAAGAAGATGACGATGAATAATATTTAGTTATTCAATAATTAACAATAAGCATCCCGTCCTGATAGCAATCGGGTCGGGATGTTTTCTTTAAGAAATATGAGTTCTGATAATAGATATAATTTAAGAGGGGTTTCGGCATCTAAAGAAGATGTTCATAATGCTATTTCAAAAATTGATAAAGGTTTATTTCCTCAGGCATTTTGTAAAATAGTTCCTGATTATTTAAGCGGGGATGAAAATTATTGCATAGTAATGCACGCAGATGGAGCGGGTACCAAATCATCTTTAGCTTATGCATATTGGAAAGAGACTGGAGATATTTCTGTTTGGAAGGGAATTGCACAGGATGCAATAGTAATGAATACCGATGACTTATTGTGTGTTGGCGCAGTTAACAATATATTATTGTCATCAACAATCGGGAGAAATAAAAATAAAATTTCTGGGGATGTATTGTCTGAAATAATAAATGGGACAGAGAGTTTGTTGGAAAGAATGCGAGAGTATGGAATAGGCATTTATTCAACAGGAGGGGAAACAGCTGATGTAGGAGATTTGGTCCGTACTATAATTGTTGATTCAACTGTTGTTTGTAGGATGAAACGAAATGATGTAATTAATAATGCGAATATTCGGGAAGGTGATGTAATTGTTGGTTTGGCATCCTATGGACAGGCAACCTATGAGACAGAATATAATGGCGGTATGGGAAGTAATGGGTTAACATCTGCTCGCCATGATGTGTTTGAGAAATCTGTTGCTGCTAAATTTCCAGAAAGTTATGATGCATCTGTACCCGAATCTTTAGTATATTCTGGTAAGGTTAAATTAACTGACAAAATTATTATAGATATCGAATCCAATAAAACAATTACTGCTGGTAAATTAGTACTCTCGCCAACACGAACTTATGCCCCAATAGTAAAAAGAATATTGGATAATTATCGTTCGCAAATTCATGGAATGATACACTGCAGTGGCGGCGGACAAACCAAGGTATTACATTTTATTAATGATTTACATATCATAAAGAATAATTTATACCCATTACCCCCTTTGTTTAAATTAATTAAAGATGAAAGTGGAACAGACTGGAAAGAAATGTATCAGGTATTTAATATGGGGCATCGAATGGAGTTTTATGTTTCACAAGCAATAGCAGAAGATATTATTTCAATATCTAAGTCATTTAATGTTGATGCTCGAATAATAGGGAAAGTGGAAAAAAACAAATCAAAGAAACTTACTATTGAAACAGAGTTCGGGGCTTTTATTTACTAAAAAACGTTAAAATATTTTTTTGCTTATAAAATTACTATACTTTTACGGCATAATTCATTCATTAAACAAATAATTAAAAAACAATCACAATGAAAAAAACATTAACATTAGTTGCTTGTGCAGTATTTGCATTAGGTACAGTTGTTGCTCAAGGCGACAAAAAAGAGGCTAAAAAAGAAGAGCCTAAAAAAGAAGCTGCTCCAGCAAAAAAAGAAGATGCTAAAAAAGCTGATTCTAAAGATGCTAAAAAAGCTGACGCTAAAAAAGCTGACAAAAAAGAAGAAGCTAAACCAGCTGACAAAAAATAATAACATTTTAATGTTATTGTATCAAAGAAAGCCCTTAGAGGGCTTTTTTTGTTGGTGTTTGTTCCAGAAAATCAATTGAAATAACCTTTTTTTCATACCTTCGCGAACAAATTCAAAAATAAATTTTTAATAAGAATCCTGTGTTAGAAAAATTAGCTGCCATTAAAAGACGATGGGAAGAAGTCGAGCAAAAACTATCAGACCCGAAGGTTATTGGTGACATGAAGGAATTTAAGAAATTCAATAAAGAGTATAAAGATTTAACAGCAGTTGTTAATGCATACCACGATTATAAAAATGTGGTTGATAATATAGAATACAATAAAAACGTATTTGCTACTGAAAAAGATGAAGAGCTAAAGGAGATGGCAAAAATGGATATGGAAGAATTGATTCCCAAAAAAGAATTGATGGAAGAAGTAATTCGTCAAATGCTTGTTCCAAAAGATCCAGAAGATGCAAAGAATTGTGTAATAGAAATCAGGGCGGGAACTGGAGGCGATGAGGCAAGTATTTTTGCTGGAGATTTATTCAGAATGTATTCCCGCTTTTGTGATAACAAAGGATTAAAATTGGAAGTTGTTGATTTTAATGATGGAACTGCAGGTGGTTACAAAGAAGTAATATGCGAAGTTACAGGGGAAAATGCTTATGGAATTCTAAAGTTTGAATCCGGTGTACACCGTGTGCAACGCGTACCTGAAACAGAAACTATGGGCCGTGTTCATACTTCAGCAGCTACAGTAATTGTGATGCCTGAAGCAGAAGAAGTGGATGTGGTAATAAATCCGGCGGATTTGGAAATTCAATTTGCCCGTTCCGGTGGAGCTGGCGGTCAGAATGTAAATAAAGTGGAATCAAAAGTTATGATTACGCATAAACCTACAGGTATTGTTTGTATCAGCCAGAAAGACAGGAAACAACTTGGTAACAGGGAAATTGCTATGACCATGTTGAGAACCAAATTATATGAATTGGAAATGAATAAAAAGCTGGAAGCTGAATCCAAAAAAAGAAAAACCATGGTTTCTACCGGCGATCGTTCAGAAAAGATACGTACCTATAACTATCCTCAAAATAGAATTACTGACCATCGTATAAATATGACAGTTTATAATCTTACTGATTTTATGGACGGTGATATTCAACCAATGATAGATGCTTTGAACTTAGCAGAAAATGCTGAACGAATGAAAGAAGGCGGGATTGCAGTTTAATTATGACAAGAGAGGAACTATTTGAAAATATTAAACGCAAGCAAAGTTTCCTTTGTGTAGGACTGGATACTGATATTGACAAGATTCCAAAACATCTTTTACATTTTGAAGATCCAATTTTTGAATTCAATAAACAAATTATTGATTCAACAAAAGACTTTTGTGTGGCTTATAAACCTAACAGTGCTTTTTATGAATCGCAAGGTGCTAAAGGCTGGTTGAGTTTAGAAAAAACAATTAATTATATTAATGAAACATGTAAAGACAGCTTTACAATTGCCGATGCCAAAAGAGGTGATATAGGGAATACTTCTTCTATGTATGCTACAGCTTTTCTTGAAAGGATGAATTTTGATTCAATAACTGTTGCTCCATATATGGGAGAGGATAGTGTTACGCCATTTCTTCAGTTTAAAAATAAATGGGTGATTGTTTTGGCACTTACTTCAAATAAAGCTTCAGAAAATTTTCAGACAAAGACTTTACTCAGAGTGGATGGTGAAAAATATTTATTTGAAGAAGTTATT
>CAIQBY010000043.1 GCA_903870175.1 uncultured Bacteroidota bacterium | reverse complement strand
CCCTTTCGTTTAGTGTATTAAAAAATTGCGTTTTGTCCTTATTAATAAACTTTATTTTTTGCTTCATTTGAATTATATATTGTACAAATTTAATCAAATAAACGATAACAGGAAGAAGTATTTTTGTAGGAGAAAAAAAACGCAATTATAAATTGAGGTCCATTCGCTTATAATAAGCCATCGTGGAGGAAATAATAAAAACAGAAACGATTAAACCAACGTAACTGATGTCTTTAATAAGAATGAGTAAAATTTCTTTAATAAAAAATGTGATAATAAAAAGACGGCAACCCCATTGTTTCATGTTCCATACACCAATGAAAGCAATAAAACTTGAGGCTACAATAATGCCAAACAGGGCAGGATACCAATCGCCTAATTTTTTGATAGAAGGAGAAAATACGGCAGGCAAACTGAACACTATCCATATAAATCCGATTATACAAACAATGGAAATTAATAAAGGTCTTTTTCTGATAACTGATTCCATTACATCTTAAATTCTAAACATTAGCTTGCTCTAATTGCTTCGACGGGATCAAGCTGAGATGCTCCGTAAGCGGGAATAAACCCAGAAACCAATCCTATTAATATTGAAATAGTAAATCCTAAAATGACATTTGATTTGGTTAACGTAATTTCCATACCGAATGAATCACCTGCTGTAAGGGTAATAATATACACTATTATTAATCCGATTATACCTCCAATTAAGGATAAGAAGACAGATTCGAAAATAAACTGCAATAGAATAAAATAGTTTTTGGCACCTAAAGATTTTTGAATTCCAATAATATTGGTTCGTTCTTTTACTGAAACAAACATGATGTTAGCTATACCAAATCCGCCAACCAATATTGAAAATCCACCAATAATCCATCCGGCAACGCCTACAATATCAAATAAACTGTCGAATTGATTGGAGATTAAACTTGTCTGATTAAGTGCGAAATTGTCATCTGCCTTCGGATGAAGTTTCCTTATAGACCGCATCAATCCGGTGAGTTCATCAATCAACTCGTTATTGCTTACTCCTTTTTTAGCACGGACTAAAATCTGAGGATCGAGATTGTCGCTTTTGATATCGATTAAACTACGTGCATACTGAACAGGCACCAACACTTGAGTATCCGGACTTCCACCTAAAATACTCTCACCTTCTTTTTTGAAAACACCTATCACCATCACTTTTGCACCGTTTACTTTTATCATTTGCCCTAACGGACTTTGATAAGGGAATAGAGCATTGGCTAAAACATCGCCGATAACAGCAACAGGCCTGCCAGCTGAGGATTCTATTTCTGTGAAATAACGGCCGTCAGCGATTTCAAAATTCTTAACTTTATCATACTCATGAGAAGCACAAATAATGGTAACATTTTCGATACTGTTGCTTTTGTATTTCACGGTAATATTTGTATTTATTACAAATGCGGCGGTCTGGGCACCGTTACACTTTCTAAGAATATCATCCAATTCATTGTAGTCAACTACAGGACGATTCAAATATTTCCACCAGGGATAATCGGGCCCGAAAGTCCACGGCCACTTTTCGACAAACACTACATCATCACCCAGGCTTTGCACACTTTTGCGCAGGTTTTGTTCCAACGAATCAGTAATAGTAAAAACAGTAATGATTGCGAAAATACCAATGGTAATGCCCAACAGAGAAAGGAATGTACGAAGTTTGTTTACCACTAATGCATTAATGGCAAACAAAATACTTTCGCGAAACAATCCCAAAAAAACCATATTGCTTTTCTTTTGAAGAATGCAAATGTACCATTTTTTAAGTTTAAATCAGGATTGTAAATTCTTTGAGAATTAAAGGATTTTATTACTTAGGGAGCCTTAAAAAAACATTTATCAAAAATGAAAGATTAACTGAATTGCCTCATAAAAATTCCTACTTTTGTTGGGATTTTTTAAAAAATTAAATGGACGGGCAGAAAAAGATAAAGAATGCATTGATTTCAGTGTATTACAAAGATAATTTGGAACCGATAATTCATCGATTGAGTGAATTGGGAGTTAAAATATTTAGTACAGGAGGTACTCAGGAATTTATTGAAAAGCTTGGAGCAGCAGTGACTCCAGTGGAAACTTTGACTTCTTATCCTTCAATTTTGGGAGGAAGAGTTAAAACATTGCACCCAAAAATTTTCGGTGGGATACTTAGCAGACGTGAATTGCAAAGCGATATAGACCAATTGGAAGAATTCGAAATACCGGAAATAGATTTGGTAATTGTAGATTTATATCCTTTCGAAGAGACTGTAGCTTCAGGTGCTTCAGAACAATCCATCATCGAGAAAATAGATATAGGTGGCATATCATTGATTCGTGCAGCAGCAAAAAACTTTAAAGATGTAGTTATTATTTCTTCAAAAAATGAATATACTTTATTACTGAAAAAAATATTAATAGAGCAACAAGGTGCTTCCACATTGCAGGACAGAAAGATGCTTGCCACAATAGCTTTTAATACTTCTTCACATTACGACACAGCAATATTCAATTATTTCGATACTGCAGAAAATGTTTTTAAACAAAGCATTCAGCAGTCAACTGTTTTGCGTTATGGTGAAAATCCTCATCAAAAGGGAGTTTTCTATGGTGATTTGAATGCAATGTTTACTAAGCAAAGCGGAAAAGAATTATCATATAATAATTTATTGGATGTAGATGCAGCAGTAAGTTTGATTGCAGAATTTACAGATACCACCTTTGCAATTCTGAAACATAATAATGCCTGTGGAATAGCATCTCGTGATAAATTAGTTGATGCATGGAAAGATGCATTGGCAGGAGATCCTACAAGTGCTTTTGGCGGCGTATTGATTACAAATACAAAATTGAATGCAGCTACTGCAGAAGAAATACATAAATTATTCTTTGAAGTAATCATTGCTCCTGGTTACGATGAGAAGGCTTTGGAGATTTTGAAATCAAAACCAAATAGAATAATTTTAATTCAAAAGAAAGTTAAACTTTCTCCTAAATCATTTAGAACACTATTAAATGGTGTGATTGAGCAGGATAAGGATTTGAAAACAGAAACTAATGCAGATATGCAAACGGTGACAAAAGTTGCCCCGACTAAAGACGAACAAAGAGATTTAGAGTTTGCAAATAAAATTGTGAAGCATACAAAATCAAATACGATAGTACTTGCGAAAAATAATCAGTTGCTTGCAAGTGGCGTTGGGCAAACATCGAGAGTAGATGCGTTGGAACAGGCGATAGCAAAAGCCAATAAATTTGGGTTTGATTTGAAAAGGTCTGTAATGGCATCGGATGCGTTCTTCCCTTTCCCTGATTGTGTTGAAATTGCTCATAAAGCGGGAATCACTTCCGTAATTCAACCGGGAGGTTCTATCAAGGATAAAGAATCAATTGCATATTGCGATGCCAATGGAATATCAATGGTAACAACAGGTACAAGACACTTTAAACATTAACATTCAGAAAAAAGATATTAGATTTAGAATAAAAAATATATGGGATTATTTAGTTTTTTAACACAGGAGATTGCAATTGACTTAGGTACAGCCAACACGCTGATTATATACAATGATAAAGTGGTGGTGGATGAACCTTCAATAGTTGCTGTTGACAGGATGACAGGGAAAGTTATTGCGGTGGGGAAACAAGCACAGCAGATGCATGGAAAAACTCACGAAAACATTAAAACAATCCGTCCATTAAAGGATGGTGTAATAGCAGATTTCAGTGCTGCTGAACACATGATACGCGGAATGATTAAAATGATTAATCCCGGCAGAAGATTGTTTACTCCTTCTTTGAAAGTAGTTATTTGTATCCCATCCGGGATCACGGAAGTTGAAAAACGTGCAGTACGTGACAGTGCTGAACGTGCAGGCGGTAAAGAAGTTTACCTGATTCACGAACCGATGGCGGCTGCGATTGGTATTGGAATAGATGTGGAAGAACCGATGGGAAATATGATTATTGATATTGGTGGCGGGACAAGTGAGATTGCTGTAATAGCACTGGGAGGAATTGTTTGCGATAAATCTATACGTATAGCAGGAGATGAATTTACTTCAAACATTGAAGAATATATGCGCAGACAACATAATATTTTAATCGGTGAACGTTCAGCTGAACGTGTAAAGATTGAAGTAGGTGCGGCTATGACAGAAATTGATAATCCGCCACCTGATTATGCGGTACATGGAAGAGACTTAATGACAGGCATTCCGAAAGAAATTTATGTTTCGTATGTAGAGATTGCACATGCTTTGGATAAGTCTATTTCAAAGGTGGAAGAATCGATATTAAATGCATTGGAGATGACACCTCCTGAACTTTCAGCAGATATTTTCCGCACGGGAATCTATTTGGCGGGTGGAGGTTCCATGCTTCGCGGTCTGGATAAACGTATTTCATTAAAGACCAAATTACCTGTTCATATTGCGGAAGATCCGCTTCGTGCTGTTGCCAGAGGTACAGGTATCGCACTTAAGAATGTTGGTAAATTCCCATTCCTGATGAGATAAAATAGTGAGACTTAAATGAGAAACCTCTTTCTATTCATTTGGAGAAACTATTTTATTTTTCTTTTCTTATTACTCGAAGCACTTTGCGTTTACCTTATTGTTCAAAATAACAATTTCCAACGGGCAAGTTTTGTCAACTCGTCAAATTCAATATCGGCAGGTATACTAGAGGCATCAGCAAATGTCAAAGAATACTTTTATCTTAAAGATGCGAATGAAAAACTGGCGAAAGAGAATGCAGAATTAAGAGGAAAGTTAATGGTTTCGTTTGCTGTTTCTTTAAATGATATTCATACTTCATATGATACTACCTTCCATCAGAAATACACTTTTACAAGTGCCAAAGTGGTAAACAATTCTACCAACAGAAGAAATAATTATTTAACGCTTAATAAAGGTTCCAAACAAGGTATTAAAAACAATATGGCAGTAATTACAAGCTCTGGAGTAGTGGGGCAGGTGAAGGATGTAACCGATAACTTTTGTACTGTCATGTCATTGTTGAATTCAAAGACAACAATTAGTTCCAAGATAAAGAAAGATGGTTCGTATGGACCGCTATCATGGGATGAAGGAGATGATTTGAGTATGGCTACCCTTCATGACATTCCTACACATGTTAGATTAATTCCCGGAGACACTATCGTTACATCTGCCTATTCACTCACTTTTCCGGAGAACATAATGATTGGCACTGTGGAAAGTTATGTACAGAAGTCAGGGCAATATTTTTATACTGTGAAAGTAAAACTATCTACTGATTTTAAGAAGTTATCTCATGTATATATTGTGACCAACATTATGAAAGATGAGCAGGAAGGGTTGGAGAAAAAATCGGAGACGGATGGTAAAACTAGTCAATAGCTTGTGGTAAATACAATTGGTAGAAATATTATTCGATTCTTTGTGCTTGTATTGGTGCAGGTGTTGGTAATTAAGAACATTGAGCTGGGCAGGTTTGTCAATCCATTTGTATATGTTCTTTTTATGATTGTACTGCCATTTGAAACTCCAAAATGGATGCTGCTGATAATAGGATTTGTACTTGGATTGACCATTGATATGTTCTATGATACAATGGGAATGCATGCTGCAGCTTGTGTTTTTATTGCTTTTGTAAGACCAAGTGTGTTGAATTGGTTTTCTCCACGCGAAGGGTATGAGTTTGGAATGCAGCCAACGATACAGTATCTGGGGGTTCCGTGGTTTCTTTCTTACTCAGCAATACTTATCGTATTACATCACTTTGTTTTATTCTTCATTGAAGTATTTCGCTTCTCCGAGTTCTTCTCTACATTGCTTCGGGTAATTATAAGTTCAATATTCACATTGCTTTTGGTGGTGGTGAGCCAATATCTTTTCAATAAGAAAAAGGAAGAAGAATGAGCCAGCTCGAGGAACGGAAATATATTATAATCGGAGTGTTTATTCTGGTGGGATTGGCATTCATTACTCGACTGTTTTTTAT
Source organism: uncultured Bacteroidota bacterium (assembly GCA_903870175.1). Taxonomy (GTDB): domain Bacteria; phylum Bacteroidota; class Bacteroidia; order 2-12-FULL-35-15; family 2-12-FULL-35-15; genus 2-12-FULL-35-15. The sequence goes on along the minus strand of CAIQBY010000043.1, from coordinate 9,890 downwards.
TCAGGTGATTGATGACAGTTATAAACTGGATGCCCGAAATCAATCTTTCAGATACAATACTGAATTTCCTGTGCGCGGATATATTTATGACAGAAAGCATAAACTGCTTGTATATAATGAAGCGGCCTATGACTTGATGGTGCTTCCAAAAGAGGTGAAGGATATTGATACTGCCGACTTCTGCAATCTGCTTGGTATTACAAAAGATGAATTTTTGAAGAAGATGCGCAAAGCAATTCTTGCTCCCAACTCTCCTCGTAAGGAATCTGTTTTTGAGAAACAAATCTCTCCACAGGACTATGCAAAGCTGCAGGAACGCCTGTATCGTTTCCGAGGATTTAAAGTGCAGTCGCGGACTTTGAGGAAGTACCCAATGAAAATTGCTGCACATTTATTGGGATATATCGGAGAGGCAGATAAAGAGCGTACAGAGATTGACCCATACTATAATGAGGGCGATTACATTGGTATCAGCGGAATGGAGAAGACGTATGAAAAAGCATTGCGTGGTAAAAAAGGACTTCATATAATGATGGTGGATGTGAATAACAGGGAGAAGGGAAGTTATAAGAACGGACTATACGACACGATGGCTAGATCCGGTAAATCACTGATGTCGACTCTGGACGCGGATTTGCAACTGTATGGTGAAATGCTGATGCAAAACAAGACAGGAAGTATTGTTGCCATCGAGCCACAGACCGGCGAAATACTTGCATTAGTATCAAGTCCTTCATACGATCCTAATTTATTGGTGGGAAGAGCAAGGAATAAAAATTTCTCTAAACTATATTTAGATACTGTGCGAGTTCCTTTGTTTAACAGGGCTACAATGGCATCATATCCTCCTGGGTCTACCTTTAAATTAGTGGAATCATTGATAGGACAACAGGAAGGAGTGCTTACCACTGAAACCAGATACCCTTGTTCTGCTGGTTATGCGCCATTGGGTGGGCACCCTAAATGTGAAGTGCATCCATCTCCGCTTGCTTTGTATGATGCAATCGGATACTCCTGCAACTCTTATTTTTCGTATGTATTCAAAAGTATTATTGAAAACAGGAAATACGATAATATGTATAAAGCCTTTGAGGCATGGAGAAACATTGCGCTTAGCTTTAACATCGGCAGAAAAACAAATTCGGACTTAGCAAATGAATTAAGAGGAAATATTCCTTCGATTAAATATTACGACAGAGTATTTGGCAAAGGAGCTTGGAAAGCATCTACTGTAATATCGCTGGGTATAGGGCAGGCAGAGATGGGAATTACGCCGTTGCAGAATGCAAATGTAGTTACAATAATTGCGAATAAAGGTTGGTATTATACTCCGCATATTGTAAAAGCGATTGATGGAAATGCAAACGATACCACATTGGATCGCTTTAAAATCAGGCATAATACTGCAATCACTGATTCCACTATCTATAACAATGTTATAGAAGGGATGAGCCATGTTACCGAAAGTGGAACAGCTCATTTATTAAAAATAGAAGGTGTGGAATATTGTGCGAAAACTGGAACTGCTGAAAATCCGCATGGGCGCGACCATTCGGTGTTTGTGGCATTTGCTCCAAAAGATAATCCAAAGATAGCAATTGCTGTATTGGTTGAAAACGCAGGCTGGGGTGCTTCGTGGGCAGGTCCGATTGCTACGCTGATGATGGAAAAGTATTTGAATGGCAAAGTGGTGCGCAAGGATTTAGAGAAACAAATGATGGATGCCGACTTGATTGATCAGCCGAAATATGTGAAGCCTAAGAAGAAAAAGTAACACAAAGTTCAATTGGAAAGGAACAAACGAAATAGTATTTTCAGTGATGTAGATTGGGTTGTGGTGCTGCTCTATCTTCTCCTTATCACTATGGGTTGGCTCAATATTTATTCGGCGGTTTATAACGAGGATCACCATGTGATTACGGATATGACACAGAAGTACGGCAAGCAACTGTTGTGGATTGGCACTTCTTTAATCATTGCCCTAATCATTTTAATTATTGATGAAAAGTTTTATACTGTCTTCGCGTATATTATTTATGCTGTGTTTCTTCTTGCATGTATTGCTGTTCCTTATCTGGGGCGGGAAGTAAAGGGTAGCCGCTCATGGTTTCGGTTTGGCGATTTTGGTTTACAGCCTGCCGAGTTCATGAAGTTCGCCACCAATCTTGCTATTGCAAAGTTCCTGAGCAATCAGTTTATTAAGATTACCGACTATCGAAATACCATTATTACTCTTATTATTATTGGTATTCCTTTCCTTGCTATAAAAGTGTTGGAAGATGAAACAGGCTTGGCTATTGTGTTTTCAGCATTCATTTTTACTTTATACCGCGAAGGATTGTCTGTTAATTATTTGTTGCTTGGTTTTCTGGCAATCGTATTATTTATCCTTGCATTGATGGTAAACAGTATTTATTTATTTATCATCATCGGTTCGTTGTGTGTTGTTGCCACGTTGTTTATCAAGCGAAATGCGCAGAATTTATTTGTGGTTGCGTTAATTGGTTTAGTCGCCTGCGGAATGGTGAAAGGCACCAGCACCGTGTACGGCCACTTGGAGGCGCACCAGAAAGTGCGTATCGATGTGTTGCTGGGCAGAGGCACTGTTAACCTGAAGAAAGAAGGTTACAATGTGAATCAGGCGAAAATTGCTATCGGCTCCGGAGGGTGGACTGGCAAGGGATACCTGAATGGTACACAAACTAAATATGAATTTGTGCCGGCACAGGATACCGACTTTATTTTCTGCACAGTAGGTGAGGAGTGGGGATTTGTTGGCAGCACCATTGTTATTATTCTCGAACTGATACTGATTATCAAAGTGATTTTTATGGCAGAACGACAACGGTCTCCTTTCAGCCGTATATACGGTTATGGAGTAGCTTCTGTTTTGTTTTTTCACCTCACAATAAATGTCGGGATGACTATTGGGTTGGCCCCTGTTATTGGTATTCCGCTGCCATTTTTCAGTTATGGCGGCTCATCGTTATGGTCGTTCACCATACTTCTTTTTATATTTATTAAGCTCGATTCGCATCGCCTTGCGATATTGCGATAGGGGTGTTTAAAAATTAGAACTTAATAAATTATTAAAATTTCAATACAAAATTTTGTTTCGCCTGCTCTTTTCGAAAGAAGACGATGCCTAGGAAAAATAAATCAATGGTAATTGTTACCTGCGGATTGTTTTTAATTTCGAGCCATGCTTCTTTCATTTCTTTTGACCAGTAAATATCATCAAAAATAAATACAGTATCTTCTTTTGCTTTTTGCAGGCATTGATTGAAATAGTTTAAAGTTGGGGCTTTGCGATGGTTGCCGTCGAAAAAAATAAAGTCAAGTGTTTCGGTTTTGGAAAGAATGGCAGGAAGTAATTCATCAAAATTTCCGATATGCTGCTGAATATTATTAATGGATAGGGTATTAAAATTTTGCAGGGCGATGGCAGCAATTTCGGGGCATCCTTCTATTGTAATAACATTTGCTTTGGTGTTAGCTTTGGCAATGTAAGCTGCTGTGATACCAATGGAAGTACCCAATTCAATTATGTTTGCAGGCTGAAAATGATTTGTCAACCGAAATAATAACTGAGAGTATTTTGCGGGTTTTACGGAATAATCAATGAGTTGTTTTACGGTTCTTGTATTGCTCTTTGATAAATGTGAACCGGCTCCTAAATCAATACAGTGAACAGTTTCGGGAGAATGTTTTAGTTTTTCACGCAAGGATTCCACTTCTTTATAAACATAATATTCAGTTTTATTGTAGATAACATTAGTAAGCAAATCGAAGACAAACGGGGAATGGACTCCGTGCTCGTCGGTAGATTTAAAAAGATAAATAATGTAATTATATATTAAAAACAATTTCTTCACACCGCGAAAGTAAGCCTAAATAACTAAACGGTAAACAAAAAACTATTTGTAGTTTTGTGCTTGCTTAATTAATTCTCTGTTATTCAAAACGACAATCAATAATAAAAATATGCCGGTAAATAAAAAAGTAGTAAAAAAAGTAACCACGAATGTGTTACAGGAAATGAAACGCGGCGGGCAGAAAATATCGATGCTTACGGCGTATGATTATACAATGGCAAAGATAGTGGATGCAGCAGGAATTGATGTAATACTGGTTGGCGATTCGGCGTCGAATGTGATGGCAGGGCACGAAACTACTTTGCCTATTACTCTTGATCAGATGATTTATCATGCTTCATCTGTTGTTCGCGGTGTGGACAGAGCATTGATTGTTGTTGATTTGCCTTTTGGTTCGTATCAGGGAAACTCGAAAGAAGCATTGTATTCATCCATTAAAATAATGAAGGAAAGCGGTGCTCATGCTGTAAAACTGGAAGGCGGAAAGGAAGTTAGGGAATCAATAGAACGTATATTGACAGCGGGAATTCCGGTGATGGGACATCTTGGATTGACACCACAAAGTATTTATAAATTCGGAACTTACAGCGTGAGAGCAATTGAAGAGGAGGAAGCAGAAAGATTGATACAGGATGCAAAATTGCTGGAGAAGACAGGTTGTTTTGCCATAGTACTTGAAAAAATTCCTGCAAAACTTGCTGAACGTGTGGCAAAAGAAATAGAAATACCTGTAATTGGAATCGGTGCTGGTGGAGGTGTTGACGGGCAGGTACTTGTTTTTCATGACATGGTTGGTTTGAACAATGAATTTCATCCTCGTTTTTTAAGACGTTATTTAAATTTATATGATGTTATAAAAGGTGCAGTGGGCAAGTATATTAAGGATGTGAAATCGAAAGATTTTCCAAATGCAAATGAACAATACTAAATAGTTCACTGGTTTACTTGTTCACTTGTTTATTAGTCTGTGCATTGTGCGCTTAGGATTAACAAGTGAACGAATAAACCAATAAACTACTAATCCAATGAACAAATGAACCAAATAGAAGTATTGTACGAAGACAATCACATTATTGCTGTAAATAAAAAAACTTCAGATATAGTTCAGGGCGATAAAACGGGCGATACTCCTCTAAGTGAATTCGTAAAAAAATATATTAAGGAAAAGTATAACAAACCCGGGGAAGTGTTCGTAGGGACTGTTCACCGGATTGACCGACCTGTAAGTGGAATTGTATTGTTTGCCAAAACAAGTAAAGCACTTTCAAGATTGAATGCAATGTTTCAAACGAAAGAAATTCAAAAAACATATTGGGCAGTCGTTAAAAATAAACCTAAAAATGAAAGCGGAAAACTTGTTCATTATCTAAGAAAGAACGAAGCAAAAAATATGTCGAAATCGTATGATAAAGAAACTCTCGGCGCATTACGTTCGGAATTAGATTATGAATTAATATGCAGTTCGGATAATTATTATTTGCTGGAAATAAAACCGCTTACAGGTCGTCATCATCAAATAAGAGTTCAGCTTTCTGCAATGGGATGCCCAATAAAAGGAGATTTAAAATATGGTTTTGACAGAAGTAATAAAGATGCCTCGATACATTTACATGCTCGAAAAATAGAATTTATTCATCCTGTAAAAAAAGAACCTGTTGTGATAATTGCTCCACCTCCAAATGAAGTTCTGTGGAATGAGTTTGTGAAAAGAGTAGGATAAATTATAATGTCTTCCTGAGTTTTTTTATTTCAGAATTTCTCTTTTTTGTTTCCAATCGTTTTTCTTTTGCTGCCTTGGATGGTTTAGTCGGTTTCCTTTTTTTCTTTACGATAAAACACTTATTGATTAATTCATAAAACTTTTTGATAGTAATTTCCTTATTGCCAAGTTGGTTTCGCTCAGTTTGAGATATTACCTGCAGTATTCCATCTTTTGTAACTTTCTTATTTAGTTTAGATAAAATAATTTCTTTTTGTTCGGAAGAAAGAAGAGAAGAATTAATAATATCAAAATCGAGTTCCACTTTTGTAGAAACTTTATTTACATTTTGTCCGCCAGCACCACCACTTCTGCTGGTTTTAAAAGTGAATTCAGAATCAAGAACAGGTAATGGTGTTTTCATAAAGCAAAATTACTCATTTATCAATTGCGAATGTTATTTCAGTACTTTTGGTTTTATAATTTCAATGCAGAGTGATGAATTTATTATTAAAAACAATTTTATTATTAATTATTACAAGTGCAGGATTCGCGCAGGATTCGGTTATCCAAAATAAAATAAAGTATTATAATAATAAAGTTGAAAAATATCTTGATAAAGAAAAAGCATTACTCGGATATTATTCAATTGATAAAAGCGGTATCAAAATCTTTGCCTCGTCAAAAGATAAATTGAATAATAAAGCGGAATTCAAAGTCAGTTGGGATTCTATTGATTTATCAAATCGGACTTCAAATAAAATAAAAAATGATGCGGTTAAAAAACTATCAGGATATAAAATTGCTATTGACGCAGGGCATACAGCAGGTGATATAGCCGGTGGAAAATTGGAACAAAAACATTTAAAATTTAATATTAATACTACTGAAGGAAAAAGGGATTCCATTGAAATTGCAGAAGGGATGCTGACTTTTGCAACAGCAAAATTATTGAAAGAAAAATTAGAGGCAGAAGAAGCTGAAGTGTTTATGACTCGTAAATTTAATGGAGCGACAGCTTTTGGGGTTACTTTCGAAAATTGGTTGAGAATAAATTACAAAAATGCAGTAGATAGTCTTTACAGGATTGGGGAAATTACCGAACAGAGAAAACAATGGCTGTTGACAAAAGCATCAAAACGGGATAAATTCAAAATGGTTTTTAAAGATACTGAATTGAAAAAACGCGCTGAGATTATTAATAACTACCAGCCAGATTTCACTATTATAATTCATTACAATGTGGATGAAACCAATTTGGGCTGGGCGAAACCCACAAATAAAGATTTTGATATGACATTTGTTAGCGGGGCATTTATGAAAAACGATTTGTCCACAAAAGAAAAACGACTGGAGTTTTTAAGAATCTTAATAAGTAATGATTTAGAAAAATCAATCACTTTAAGTTCAGAAGTGATAAAAAGTTTTGAGAAGACTTTATCTGTAAAAACAGCAACATCTGCAGATGCAAAATATTTATATCAAAGCTGTTTATCGACGAATGAAAAAGGGGTTTATTGCCGTAACTTACAGCTGACAAGGTTCATTCATTCGCCTTTAGTATATGGAGAAACATTGTACCAGGATAATGAAAACGAATGTGTTTTATTGAATAATGAAACTGATAAAACAAAAAATAAAAGGGTGCAGCAAGTTGCGGAAGCTTATTTTCAGGGGATAATCAATTATATTAATAAATAAAAAAACGTCCTGCATTTCTACAGGACGTTTTATTTTGATTCAAAAAACTATAATTCTTTATTCAAAAATTAATTTCTTGCAGTAATTTTTTCCTTCAGAAGATACCTTAATGAAATAAATTCCAGTAGGCATATTGTTTCTATCTAAAACATATTTTTCAGCTTTCAGGTTTTCAACATTTACAATTCTGCGTCCTAAAGCATCATATAATTCAATATTTACAGATTTCCCTGTGAATGCAGATAATTCAACTGTTGAATAGGTGTTTGCAGGATTAGGGTAAATATTGAAGTCTGTATTTTTTGTCAATTCATTAACACCTAAAGGTTGAGTATAGCTGCAATTCAATGCTGTACCGCAGGTAAAATGTTCCAGCCAGGTGCGGGAAATTGTAATTGTAGAATCATAATAAGCGGCACTAGTAGTTTCTGGTACATGACCTTGTCCGAGCCATGTTTCCATGCAATTAGGTATTCCCAAATGCGTAGCTCTTAGAGTAACCATCGAACTTCCGTAAACTTTTAATAATGGAAAAGTGGTTGGAGGTGCGAGATAAATCTCTGCGTATCCATAAGGAACAGTACCATCTGCATTACCATGAAAACTTAATATAGGAATAGCTCCAGGGTGCATCATATTAGTATCAGCAATTGCTCCGCAAATATCTATAATTGCATTAACATTTGACGGGTATCCGGGATTACCACTTAATCCTTCTATTCCGCCATGTAAACCAGGTTGTCCGGTTGTTGAACCTTGGGTAACCCCTGTAGTATCAATATAGGAAGGGAAGTCGCTCAACAGATTCATATAAGCAATATGAATAGCAATAAATGCACCTGCGGATACGCCAACGAAATAAATATGATTAGTATCTATTTTATAGGTGTTTCCTCCAACTCTTGCATTTTTGCGAAAGAAACGGACTGCTGCTCTTCCATCCTGAACACCGCGCATTACGGCAGCACCTGCATCTGCCGAATCTGGTCCTGTAGTTAGGTTTGTCATTAATAGGCGATAATCAATGGATGCTGTTACATAGCCCATTTCTGCAAAGTTTTGAGCTAAAGGAACTACGTCACCGCCAGTTCTGCTTCCCTGAACAAAACTTCCACCGTGTGCAATAATAATTAACGGACGCTTGCTGGCTGTGTCACCTACAGGCTGATATATGTCCATTAATAAACTTTGTGTGGCACCGGAATAAGTTAGATTACTTCCATAAACAACACCTGAAGTAGGTGTAGGAACACCTGAGAACATGTAATCGTGAAAACGGATTCCACCACAAAGCGGCGAAAACTGTGCGAATGATTGCGCCGAAGAAGCAATCACAAGGGTTACTCCGGCAATTAATTTGTAAAGTTTTTTCATTTTTAATGGATTTAAGGATTAATAATTTTTGATAAAGGTACAACTGTCTTTTGAATAATAAAAATTTATTTGTGTCTCATTTAATTAAAATACATATTCTAAACTAACTCCCGGCACCAATGCTTTTTCTTTATACGTGCCTGTAAAATTGTTTTCGATATTGGTATCAGTTCTTTTCATGCCGTCAATATATAGGAATGAGGCATCAATATGAAACCGGCTTGTAATTTTAAAGGAGGCACCGGCAGTGATTCCGAGTTTGTTTTCATCCGGTGTTTCCGGTGTCAGATATCCTGAATTTGCTGCAGTCATATCAAAATAGCAGCCTAAACGAACAGTCCATTTTTCGCCTAAATCATATTGAGCGCCAACACGGAAAATAAATGTATTGTGATAACAGCGCGGCGAATGTATATCCTGCAACTCACTGGTATGGTCTTTAAATAGTATATTTAATGAGTCGTATGATTTCCAGCCGACATAATTTACATCCAAGGCTAACTTTAATTTAGTGGTTGGTGCATATCCTGCTCCGAGTGTGAGCGTACTTGGTAATCCCAATCCACTGGAGAAAGTGGTATTCGGAAATAAATAAGCCAGTGATGACGGCACTGTGAAATCAGCGGTACCGCCTGATATTTTAACATTTACCTGAGAACGATAATCCAATCCGAAAGAAAGTTTTTCATTTACCTTATAATATATACCTGCATTGAAACCATATCTGGAAGCTTTCCCGTTCAAATTAGCTTCACCATATTTACCCGTACTATCCTGCAAAGGCAATGCTCTTCGCAAATTAAAACTGCCAAAGGCATATACAAAACCAACTCCGATACCTAACTTTTCATTTAATTTATATGAAACGGTAGGTTGAATAAAAAATGTTTTTAAATTTATTTCACGAAGCAAAAACTGACCTTTCCAATCGTCAGGATATTGAACAATACTTCCAAAAGGATTGTAAACACCCAACCCGAAACTTAATTTATCTTTTTTATGGATTTTAAAAGCCGCATAAAAGGTAATTGGAGTACCAATATGATTAACTGTATGAGCTTCGTATCCGGTTGCAGAGTTTAAAAAAGTGATGCGTGGAAAAATAAAACTTCCACCGGCAGATATGCTAATCAAGGAGTCGAGCATTGACATTGCTCCCGGATTAAAAAACACACAGGCATTATCTGTCAGCAAACCTGTGCCTGCATGGCCCATCCCGGTTTGTTTCTGACCTTGCAGAT
>CAIQBY010000042.1 GCA_903870175.1 uncultured Bacteroidota bacterium | reverse complement strand
ATCTTCCTTGCTCATATTTGGTGGCGATTTCACCATAATGTGCGACACAAGCACTTCTCCCTGTGCCGGACGACGGTCGGAAACTTTAATAATGTGGTATCCGTAACGGGTACGAATCGGCATCGAAATCTGACCAACTTTAGTATTATATGCAGCCGACTCGAATGGGTAAACCATTTGCAGGGCAGTAAAATATCCCAAATCTCCGCCATTATCTTTTGCCGAAGGATCATCCGAAACGCCTTTCTCGCCTGCTACTTTATTGAAATCTTCACCCTTCAAAATACGGGCGCGTATTTTCATTATTTTGTTATATGCCTCCAAAGTATCTTTAGGCAATGCTGTTTCGTTTACTTTTACAAGTATGTGCGAAGCATGTATGTCTTCTTTCAAACGGTTATAAGTCTCCGTTAATAATTTTTCGTTCACATCCTTGTCAGTCAAATAAGGCTGAGACAATTGTTTGCGATAACCGGCTAGTTCTTCCTTAAAAGCCTTAGCAGTGTCCAGTCCAAGCTCTTCTGCTTCTCTTACTTTAAGTTTAAAATTCACAAATAAATCTACATAATCTGTCAACGATTTGTTATCAGTAGCAGTTTCCTTGGTATTGTTTTTATGATATACCGATTCAAATTCCTTAACAGTTACTTTCGAACCTGCGATGGTCATCAAAACAGCATCCTTGTTGGTTTGGGCAGAAGCACCGCCAATTATTAAAAGTGCTATTGGTAAAACAATTGATTTTGATAATAAATTAGTCATATACGTTTTAATTATTTTTATTTTTTAGGAACGCAAATGTAGCTAATTATACCATTTGACAAAATAAATGATTGCTATTTATCTAATTGTGGTCTTGTTAAATAGTGTTAATGGATTATTAAGCGATAATGGTCGATTTGCAGCAGGCGAATTCGTTTATCACTCCACTATTATTTTCCTGTTCACCGAGTATTGTTTTGTTTTTGTTGCTTCTCAATGATTAAAGCTAATTCAAAGGTATTTTTGAAGGCGGAAAGTATCGAAGGAGACGTAAACCTCCTCTACGCTCTAACTTTCCTCCTCTACACTCTAACTTTCCTCCTCTACGCTCTAGCTTTCCTCCTCTAAGCTTTAGCTTTCCTCCTCTACGTTAGAGTGTAGAGGAGGTTAGCGTCCGATTTGAAGAATTACGGTTACTTAATCATTATTTTAATAGGCTGACAGGCTCCCTGCGGAACTTAAAAATAGAGTTGGTTAAACAAAAAAAGGAGGAACAACTCACGTTATCCCTCCAGACTAATAAACCAATAAACCAATAAACTAATGACCGGATTTATAATGATATTCCTTCAGCAGCAATTCAATATCCTTCATCAGCATATTCATATTGGTAGTATCCGTGCCGTCATAATATCCGCGAATCCGCTTGTCTTTATCAATCAAAGCAAAATTCTGAGTATGTATAAAATCCTCCGGCCCGCCGTCGCCCTGCTCAGCATCCAGCAAATAACCTTTGCGCGCCACCGCATATAAATCCACTTTGCTGCCCGTCACAAAATTCCATTGAGCCGCATCCGCATTGTGTTTTATGGCATATCGTTTCAGTTGCGCCACCGTATCCGTTTCCGGGTCCACCGTATGCGACAGAAATTTAACCTCCTTATTTCCCTTGAATTTTTCATACACACGTTCCATCTGATTGCTCATAATAGGGCAAATGCTGTGACATGTAGTAAAAAAGAAATCTGCAACATACACACAGCCGTTATAATCCTTGTCAGTCACCGTTTTCCCATCCTGATTAGTAAAGCTAAAAGCCGGAATAGTATGATATACAGTATCCGTTTTGCCACCTTTTGCTTCATAACTTTTCTCCCCGAAAATAGCCAGATACCGCAGCGGCTTCTCTTTATCATAAATAAAAAAAGCATAAATAAATACGCACGCAGCCACTGCCAGCAGAACCACATTGATAAGTTTCAATTTCATTTTATTGTTTTATTATTAATTACTAATTATATTCGTCATTGCGAGGATTTTTCATCCGAAGCAATCCCTGTCTTCACAATAGAT
>CAIQBY010000041.1 GCA_903870175.1 uncultured Bacteroidota bacterium | reverse complement strand
TGCCGCCGAGCGTAACTTACCAATGGTTGTTCCCGGCTGGGAAGATTCAACAATGGGAAACATTTTTGCTTCCTACGTTATTAAAAAAGAATTAAAAGCTTCTACAATGAAGTCCGGTATTGAATATATGGCTTGGCTGGCTGATTGGTATCCAAAGAATTCAGGAGGAAAAGGAATTGGTTTCTTCCAGATTGGCGGTGGAATAGCAGGTGATTTCCCTATCTGTGTTGTGCCAATGTTATATCAGGATATGGGTCAGCATGATATTCCTTTCTGGGGATATTTCTGTCAGATTTCCGATTCAACTACAAGTTACGGTTCTTATTCAGGAGCAGTGCCCAACGAAAAAATAACCTGGGGTAAGTTGGATATTCATACCCCTAAATTTATTGTGGAAAGTGATGCGACAATAGTTGCACCGCTTATGTTCGCCTGGATTTTGGGATGGTAGATAACATCCCGATTGTAGAAATAGATTTTTTCGGAGCAAATCTTTCAATTGACATTTATGCTAATAATGCGTTTGAATGGGCAAAAATAAATCTTGTTTCTCAAAAACAATTTTTCTGTCCCTGCCTTAATGCAGATGTACAAGTTTCTAATAAAGGAATAAAACATACAATATATCAGAAGAAATGGGATCAGCAAGGTAATTACAATCAGGAAATTATTTCTCTTATAAGTGTACTTCCTGAATTATTAAATCAAGCCGAAGTGCGCTATTCAGCACCTGATAGATATGGCAGCGAAAATATTAAATACATTAAAATGCTTAAAGCATCTGTAAATATAAATGGTGGGATAAAAGAAGTTGAATTATTGATTAAAGAAGTTTATGTAAATAAAAAAGAAGAAACTACTTGCCACATATTCTATAATCATATTTTTGTTTAAAAAAATAAGCCCAACAAATTAATGTTGGGCTTAGTAGGTCTGCTGTTATTGCCGAAAAAAAGCCTCCGTTCCTACAACGTGACTTAACCTAGCACAATAACTTGACGACACAAAGGTACACAAAAATATTATAACCTAAAAAATATTTATATTTATTTTTATTTTTATATCCGAAATTTAATGATACTCGAACTTAATATTACCCCTTTAAACAAATGGTTTCCTCACTATAAAAAACCTTTATTAATAGCGGGACCATGCAGTGCGGAAAGCGAATTACAAATGCTGGAAACTGCAAAACAAATTGCTGCTTTTTATCCTAATAGTATTTTCAGAGCAGGTATCTGGAAACCCCGCACCCGGCCAAATACTTTTGAAGGTATTGGCAACATTGGTTTGCAATGGATGCAGCAGGTTAAAGCAGAAACAGGTTTGCTTACAGCTACCGAAGTTGCGAATGCAAATCATGTGGAAGAATGTCTGAAAAGCGGAATAGATATCTTGTGGATTGGGGCGCGAACTACTGTGAATCCTTTCTCGGTGCAGGAAATAGCAGATGCTTTAAAAGGAGTTGACATTCCTGTGTTTGTTAAAAACCCTATTTATCCTGATACTCAACTATGGGCTGGTGCTTTGGAAAGAGTAAATAATGCAGGCATTACAAAGATTGCAGCTATACATCGCGGATTTCATTCGTATGATAACGGACCTTTTCGTAACTCCCCAAAATGGGAACTTGCAATTGATTTAAAAGCTGCATGTCCCGAATTGCCCTTAATCTGCGACCCTTCTCATATCGGCGGCTCGCCCGAACTTATTCCTTATATAGCTCAAAAGGCTATGGATATGGACATGGACGGGCTGATGATTGAAACGCATTGTAATCCGGAAAATGCATTGAGTGATGCAAAGCAACAGATAAAGCCTTTCCAGCTGAATGAGATTATCAGTGATTTGCAAATCCGTTCTTCTTCTGTCGAAAATATTGAATTGAGAAACAAACTGGAAGAACTGCGTTGCATCGTTCAAAAACTAGACAACGATTTGCTAGAATTATTAGCCAAGCGAATGACTATTTCGCAGCAGATTGGTGAGTATAAAAAAGAAAATAATATTACTATTTTTCAGGTTGCCCACTGGAAAAAACTTATGGAAGGCGGCATTCTTACAGGCGATTTACTGGGTCTGCCAAAAGAATTTATCAAGGATTTATATCAGTTGATACACGATGAATCTATCCGCAGGCAAACGGAAGTGATGAATAAATTACCTAAGAAATAGTTTATTTGTGATTAAAAACAACTGACTTTACCCAAGCCTTTCCCCACTCTTCTTTTTCTTCGTCATTCCATAACTCAGGATAAAATATCCGTTTCTGAAAACGTGGCGGCAAGTATTTCTGCCAGTTGGTGCCGCCTGTAGCAGCTATATCTTCAGGGTCTTTTTGCAAATATCTTACTGCGGATTTATAATGAGAAAGCGGCCAGTTGATATTTACATTTACATCCATCTGGCGCAAAGCCAGTATTAACGGTTCATTCTGCTGTTCTTCCTTTGATAAAGATTTATATAACGACCAGAGATTTTTATCCTTGAATTTCTTTGCAAGCTGAACCAATTGAGTTTGATATTTTTCTTCAAACTGAATAAGTGTCAATGTTTTTTTACCGGTTGCAAGTTCCGTGGCACCTGCTTTCCAATAAATATGTTCATACATTTTTTCAATGTCGTCTTCATTAAAATCATCCGAAAATTTATCACGAACATCCTTAGCTACAAGCTGCTTAAAATTGGCAGAACATATTTCAATCATCCGGTATTGCCCGCTCTGGAAGCCACTTGCAGGAAGCAAACTCATACGGAATTTTAAAAACTGTTGCGGATCCATTCCGTCAACCATTACATCAAATGAAGTAATTAAGGCTTCAAAGTAACGATTGATACGGGAAATACGGCTGGTAAGAAATTTCGCATCCAGGTTTTCCTTTAAAGCAAGTTGCTGATATTCGTGCATGCACAACTTAAAATACAACTCTGTAATCTGATGATACATTATAAAAATATGCTCATCCGGTATATTGGTTTTCGGATTTTGCAGGCTCAATAAAGTATCCAAGTGGATATAATCCCAATAAGTAAGGTAATCGGCATACAATAATCCGTCAAGGTAAGAGGTCAAATCCTGTCCCATTGATTGATATTTGGCATCCAGTAATTTTATGCGTTCTATTATTTCGGGTTTCAAATCCATAATTTTAAATTCTAATTTCTAATTTCTAAAAGTGAGGCGAAGTTAATTAAATCGTTGAATTAATAAGAGTGGTTTATATCAACTTGAATAAAAAAATTCCTTTTATACGGTCAAAATTGAGCTACATTTTGGTCAGCGGGAACTCAATGCGGCCAAAATTGAGCTGCATTTTGGTCAGCGGGAACTCAATACGGCCAAAATTGAGTTACATTTTGGTCGCATGTAGCTCAATACGGCCAGAGTTGAGCTACATTTTGGTCAGCGGGAACTCAATACAGCCAAAATGTAGCTGCATTTTCCTCAGAGATAACTGATATTAATTGGCTAATAGACTCAAAAATAGTGTTTTAATTAACAAGGAAGGATTCTCAGTCTTAATTCTGAAAATTAAAGTATCGAAAGTCAATGAAGTTCTTATGTTTCAGAATAGCAAGTTTGCAATTCGCGTTTAAAACTATTCCACCTTAGAAACAGGATTTGCCAAACCGGAATAAGAAGTCAACTCGGCTTTGATAGCGCCTACCAGCACATCTGCTTCTCCTTTAATAACAATATGGTTTTTATCATCAGTAATCCAGACATTCAAATCTTCTTCGTGCTTAAATACACGTCCTTTTTGAACAATCGGATGAAAACGCAGACATCTGAACGTTCCCAAATCTGTGGTAACCGTTTCTTTATTAATAAATTTTATTTTAAGAGGCCATACTTCCTTGTCCATAAAACAATTAATTGCAAACATATCACCTGGTTTTGCGTTTGATAAATCCAGGGTCCGGGCATTATAAAAAGCCGACACCATATCCTGTATATTGGGTTCTATCGGAAATGTTTCTCCACCTCCTACATCCACTTTTTTGGTATAATGATTGAAAGTATAGTTCTGCTCAATCTTATATCCTCCTTCATTCACGCGCCTTACAAACATCCATGGAATCATCGACTGCTCATCAATATAAGTTTCATAACGGTCGCGCACCTTATAAAAAAAATCGAAAGCACCCTGCGAAACCCCAAGACCTACCACATGATAAGTCTTTCTGCCGGCCAATTCTTTTTCTTCTTCAGTGATGCCAAGTGTAGCAATTCCGGCTTCAATAATACCATAATGCAATCGGAAAGTAAGTACTTCGCCTCGCTTAAAAGCTTCGTTTTTTACTACAGGAAGGTCTTTAGCAGATAAATCATTCTGAGAATTAAAGGGTAATTTTTTCTCCGCCTTAAATGAAAAACACGCAATCATTATCAGCAGCGCACAACTATCTATAAGGATAAATTTTTTCATTTTGTTTTTTACGGCTTTTATTTGGCAAAAGCTATGCCATTATAAAGGCATGACTAAATGACAATGTTCACAATTTTATTGTGTACCACTATTATCTTCTTAGGCGTTTTTCCTTCGAGATACTTTTGCGTTTGTTCCAGAGTCATCACTTCTTTTTCAATGTCTTCTTTGGTTAAAGACAAATCATACTCCTGGAAGAAACGGGTTTTACCATTAAAAGAAACAGGATAATTAAATGCCGATTCAATAAGGTATTCTTCTTTACATTCAGGGAAAGTAGCGTAAGTAATAGAATCTTTATGTCCCAATTGATTCCATAATTCCTCTGCAACATGCGGTGCATAGGGCGCGATGATGATTGCAAGAGGTTCCAATATCTCTCGTTTATTACATTTCAATTCTGTCAATTCATTTACACAAATCATAAAATTACTTACCGAAGTATTGAAAGAAAAGTTCTCAATATCAAAAATAATTTTCTTAATTGTCTTATGTAACGCTTTTAATTCGGGCTTTGTAGCAGGCTCGTCCGAAACATTTAGATTATCTCCATTATGATATAATCTCCAAAGTTTACGAATAAAATTACTCACACCACTAATTCCATTGGTATTCCAAGGCTTTGAAAGTTCCAAAGGACCAAGAAACATTTCATAAAGACGTAGGCAATCGGCTCCATGTTGTTGTACAACTAAATCTGGACTTACAACGTTGTATTTTGATTTAGACATTTTCTCTACTTCACTTCCGCAGATGTATTTTCCCTCTTCTAAAATAAACTCTGCATCTTTATATTCTTCTCTCCAGCTTCTAAAAGCATCAATATTTAAAACATTATTATTTACAATATTTACGTCAACGTGAATTGGTGTGACAACCAACTGTTGGATTTTTAAGCCAGTTAAACTTAGTTCTTCAGGAGAAAGAAAACTGTCAATCCTGTTTTTAGAAATAAAACAATTCGTGTCTTTAACTCTATATGCAAATGCAGAAACCCCCTGTATCATCCCCTGATTAATCAACTTCTTGGCAGGTTCAATAACAGGAATCAATCCTAAATCATTCAAAAACTTTGTCCAGAAACGAACATATAATAAATGCCCGGTTGCATGTTCGGCACCGCCAATATATAAATCAACATTTTGCCAATAATCAACCGCTTCCTTACTAACAAATGTTTTATCATTATGAGCATCCATATAACGTAAATAATACCAGGAAGAACCAGCCCAGCCCGGCATTGTAGAATATTCGTATTCATACTTGCCATCCTTTTTCCAGCTTGAAGAAGCACGTGCCAAAGGAGGCTCACCTGTTTCAGTTGGCAAATATTTATCTACTTCAGGAAGTAACAAAGGAAGTTCATTTTCATTCAATACTTTCGGAATTCCATTTTCATAATATACCGGAATAGGTTCTCCCCAATAGCGTTGACGCCCAAAGATGGCATCACGCAAACGGAAATTAGTCTTCCCCTTCCCTATTCCCTTTTCCTCAATCACAGCAATCGCTTTTTTAATTGCTTCTTTCACTTCCAAGCCATTCAGAAAATCAGAATTAATAAGTTTCCCTGCTTTATCATCGTACGAGTTAAGAGCAAAATCCCAGTCAACAGGAGGTTGTATCACCATTTGTTTTGGTATTCCAAAATGATTTGCAAAAGCAAAGTCCCTTGTATCATGCATCGGAACAGCCATTACAGCTCCTGTTCCATATCCTGCAAGTACATAATCACCCACCCAAATCGGCACTTGTTTACCGGTAAAAGGATGTTCCACATAAGAGCCCGTAAATACACCGGTAATCTTTTTTACATCCGCCTGTCGCTCTCGTTCACTTCTGTTTTTAGCAGTAGTTACATATTCATCAACTGCTTTTTTATTTTCAGAAGTAGTTACAACAGAAACTAAGTCATGTTCCGGAGCCAGCGTTACAAAGGAAACTCCGAAGATGGTATCAGGTCGCGTAGTGAAAACTTCAATAAATGCCTCACCCCCTTCCCCTCTCCAAAGGAGAGGGGTGCCAGCGTGTGAAGTGCTTTGTTGTTTAAGGGACGATTGAAGTGCTTTAATTATTTTTTTAGTTACCCAATCAATATTATTTTTTACTGAATCATTTGTAAAACGAATTACTCTGTAACCTATATCTTCTAATATATAGGTTCTTCCTTCATCATATTCTTGTTGATGTTCGTGTATTTCACCATCTACTTCAATTATTAATTTTTCTTCAAGACAAACAAAATCAGCAATAAATTGGTCAATCGAATGTTGTCTTCTTATTTTATACCCAAGTTTTTTATCCCTGACTATCTCCCATAATATTTCTTCTGCTTCTGTTTGTGTTTTTCTATTCGCTCTCGAATTCTCTTTTAGGCTTCCCCACATTTTTTTTTTAGCCGTTTGATACCCAGGTCCGGTTCCCCTCTCCTTAGGAGAGGGGTTAGGGGTGAGGCGAAAACGAAGAGAAGTTCCCTCCGATTTTCCAATCCAATTTCGTTGTGCTTCTTTAATACTTTCTGTCCAGTCAATGCCATCCAAATCTTTTAATAATCTATCGGCATAAGCAGTAATTCGCATACTCCATTGCTTCATTAATTTCCTTTCTACTGGATAACCACCACGTTCTGAAACGCCATCTTTCACTTCTTCATTCGCCAAAACAGTTCCCAATTGAGGACACCAGTTTACCATAGTATCACTCAAAAAAGCAAGACGATAATTCAATAAAATATCCGATTGTTCTTTCTCTGAAAATGATTTCCATTTGTTAGGATAAAAAACCGGTTGCCCTTCTATATGTATTGGATGACGCAGATTTCCGTAGTGTTCAAATTCCCATATTAATGTATCTATATTCTCTGCCTTATTAGTTTCCGGATTATACCAGCTATTAAACAACTGAATAAATATCCATTGCGTCCATTTATAATAATCAGGATTGGATGTACGTACTTCCCTGTCCCAGTCAAATGAAAAACCTATTTTATCAAGTTGTTCACGGTAACGTGCAATATTTGTTTTAGTTGTAATTTCGGGATGTTGCCCTGTCTGAATAGCGTATTGCTCGGCAGGTAATCCAAAGGAATCATATCCCATAGGATGCAGCACATTAAAACCTTTTAGTCTTTTATATCTTGCAAAAATATCTGAAGCTATATATCCCAATGGATGCCCTACATGAAGTCCTGCTCCACTTGGATACGGAAACATGTCCAATACATAATATTTTGGTTTCTCAGATTTATTCTCGGTTTTGAAAGTTTTATTTTCCTTCCAATATTGTTGCCATTTCTTCTCTACTTCTCTGAAATTGTATTCCATTATTCGTTTTTGATAAATAAGGGTGCGAAGATAAGAAAAAGAGGGGCGTTAGTTATCAACTCATAATTGTTTATTTTAATCCTGTTTAGGGAAAACAGGTGTGATTAAAATAACTAATTTTAGCCAGATATAAAATCAATAATTGTTTTAAAGTGTCGGATAAATATTCAAAACGCAGACT
Organism: uncultured Bacteroidota bacterium; assembly: GCA_903870175.1. Lineage (GTDB taxonomy): Bacteria > Bacteroidota > Bacteroidia > 2-12-FULL-35-15 > 2-12-FULL-35-15 > 2-12-FULL-35-15. The sequence continues at coordinate 15,431 of CAIQBY010000041.1, read as the reverse complement.
GGCAGGTTCGTCAATAACAACTGTCGTAAGCCTTTCCTTAGTATTGTTTATGTTGGGTTTGTTGGGAATAATAATTCTTAACACTAATAAACTCGCTGACAATGTGAAGGAAAATATCGGATTTCAGATTATCCTAAATGATAATGCCAAGGAAGCCGATGTACAACACCTTACTAAAACACTGAATTCATCTGCCTACGTAAAATCAACAGAATTTATTACCAAGGAAGAAGCTGCTGTCCGTTTGCAAAAAGACTTGGGTGAAGACTTTATCAATTTTCTTGGATACAATCCTTTGCTTTCTTCCATCAATGTGCATTTAAAAGCCGGTTATGCAAATGCTGATAGTCTTTCGTGGATTGAAAAAGATATGCTTAAAAGTAAATTTGTGAAAGAAGTTGTTTATCAGAAATCATTGGTAACTATGATAAATGAGAACGTAAAAAAAATAAGTCTGGTCATTTTAATATTCTCCGGATTACTTATGATTATTGCACTTGCGCTAATAAATAATACAATCCGATTATCTATTTACAGTAAAAGATTTATAATAAAAACCATGCAATTGGTAGGTGCGACACAAAAATTTATCCGGCGACCGTTTGTTATAAAAGGAATTAAACATGGTATTTATGGAGCTATTATTGCAATTTCGATGCTTATCGGAGTTTTATTTTTTGCTCAAAAACAATTGCCTGAACTTGCAGAATTACAGGATGAAAAAATGCTTGCTTCCTTATTTGGATTGGTAATTGTTCTTGGAATAATTATTTCCTGGATAAGTACTTCACTTGCGGTGCGTAAGTACCTACGCCTTAAATCAGATGATTTATATTATTAATTCTGAATTAATTTAATAAAACAACCAGCTTTTTTACATTTGTAGTATTCGCAAAGTTTGCAGAAAGAATTTCTTCTCTTTTTTGTTTTTCTGCCATATCAAAAGGCAAATCAAATAATTGAATAATTTCATTTGCCATCTCAGTAGCCGAATTCTTAACAGAACACAATTGTTCCAAACCTGTATTAGCTACCATTGGTGAATTAACAACACAATGTCTTCCGTTAAATAATGCCGCAAGCAGTTTTAATTTAATGCCTGTTGCCTGAAAAGTAGGCAAAACATTAATCTGTGCATTTTTAATTAATTCATCTATTTCTGCGGTATTAATATTTCCCTTTATCTCTATATGATTATAATTTGACACTGCATTTATTAGTTGCGCAGAAGGCTTTCTGCCCGCAATAATCAATGGTGTTTTTATTTTTGAGAATACTTCGATAACAAGAAACAAAGCAGCTTCATTATTTTCTCCTACTTCAAGGTTACCGTGATACAAACAAAAATTCCCATTCCCTTCTTTAATACTTACCTTTTCATTAGGATGAAAAGCAGTTATATGATGTACGTTTTTATACCTTTCAGATAATTCTTTTGCATCAGCAGGAGAAATAGCAGCAATGTAACTTGCTTTGTTTAATACCTTTTCAAAACGTTTTAATTTTGTAGCTTCCATTCCAAAATAGATTTTGCGGAAGATAGATTTCTCCACTTTCTCAAGGTTTTTATAATAATCATGTTCTATATTATGCATACGAACAATTTTTATTCTATCCTTCAATTTTTCGTCTGTTAAATGAAAACAGCAATGCAATCCTTCAAATAAAATTGGATGTTTGTCCCGTAACAAAACTTCTATCATTTTTTCTGAAGATCTGGTAACAACTACAAAAGGTAAAGTATTGAACAGGTATTGTTTGTTCATTTTACGTTTGTAATAATATACTTTCTCGCAAATACTTTCCAAACCCAAAGCTTCTGCTCTGCCATATTCAAAACAATGTAAGTGGACTTTTACACCTTGTGAATGCAGCGCTTTTATTTTATAATAAATATCAATTACTCCGCCATAATTGGCTGGTAACGGCACATCAAATGAAATTATATGTAAATGTTTGGCTTCGATAATTATTACAAAAATTGTTTATAAACAGCAATCAGTTGCTGCTCTTCCAATTCCCAATTTAATTTTGCGGCTGCAATTTTAGTGTTTTTTTTCCACACGGTAAGTTTTGTTTCATCCTTTAAGATAGAATTTATCTTTTCAGCAATATGTTTTGGCTCATGATTGTCAATAGTATCACCTATTTCATATTCTTTTATAATGTTTCGTATCTCAATCAAATCCGAAGATAAAACAGGAACTCCTGCATGTATGTAATCAAATAATTTATTAGGAAGGCTATACTTATAATTAATATTGGTGTCTTTGTCCAAAGTCAAACCTAAATCTGCCAGATATGTATATTGCATCAATTTTTTGAAAGGCACTTTACCAATAAATAAAACTTTATCGGATAATTTTAAATCAAGAACCACTTGTTTCAAAACATAAATTACATCACCACTTCCAATAATAAGCAATTTGGCATTATCCACAAATTGCATTGACTGCACTGCCTCTTCGGCTCCTCTGTCAATATTAATTCCTGCTCCCTGTAGAACAATTATTTTTCTATCCTTATCAAGTCCCAAGTCTTCTTTTGACAGATGCTCCACCACATTTTGATTGGATAATAAAGGAACATTTCTTACCACTTTTACATCCACATTATATTCCTCACTGTATATTTTTGCAATGGATTTATTTACAGTAAATATGAATTTAAGCTTCGGAAATATCCATCTTTCCAACCGTTTCCATAACTTCTTCTTTATAAGATTACTTTGCAACTCTGGCACTTCGCAAAATAATTCATGGCTGTCGTAAACCAGATTGCTCCCCTTTAATTTTGAAATTATATAATTTGGCAAAAGAGTATCTAAATCATTTGCAACAAGCACTTCAGCTTTATGAAACATCATATACCAGAATAATCTTTTCTGAAATTCGAGATAAAACAAGGGGCCTTTTTCGAATAATAGAAACATACGCTTAGTCTTATAATCCCGTTTCTCCAGCAGTAAACTTTTCCGCTGTCTTCTGCCTACCAAAGTTACATCATATCCTAGCTTGTGCAAAGTAGTGCACACTTTATGTACCCGCTGGTCGGTGCTCAAATCATTTATTACCGATACAATTACTCGTTTCAACTCTTTCTAATTTTTCGCGAAGATATAAATTTAAACTTGGAGATATGAGCAATACAGTATGAATAACTTTTGAAGATTATATTGTTTACTGATTAGTAATTGTCGAACTTTAAACTTTAAAATTAATTGAAATGAATATTCAGCAAAACTATTCTTTAAAAAAACTAAACACTTTTCATATTGATGCTTCTGCAAAATACTTTTTGGAAGTAGCATCAATAGAAGATATACTGGAGGTTTTGTCAGCAAATAAATATTTGAATCAATCCAAATTAATTCTTGGAGGTGGAAGCAATTTATTATTCACTAAAGATTTTGACGGTATTGTTATTAAAAACAATCTGAAAGGAATAAATTTAATTAACGAAGATTCGGATTTTTATTACGTAAAGGCTAGTGCCGGAGAAGTATGGCATCAGTTAGTAATTCATTGTATAAACAAAAACTATGCTGGACTCGAAAACCTTTCATTAATTCCAGGAAACGTGGGAGCAAGCCCTATGCAAAATATTGGTGCTTATGGTGCCGAAATTAAAGATACTTTTCATGAACTCGAAGCTTTAAATATAAATGATAAAACATTACATACGTTTTCCAATGCCGATTGTAAATTCGGTTATCGTGAAAGTATATTTAAACATGAATTAAAAAATCAATTTATTATTACTTCGGTAACATTTAAACTTAATAAAAGACCAGCCTATAATATTCGCTATGGTGCAATTGAAAATGAGCTGGAGACAATGGGTGTAAAGGAATTGAGCATCCAGGCAATTAGTAAAGCGGTATGCAATATCAGAAGAAGTAAGCTTCCAAACCCTGAGGTGATGGGTAATGCAGGAAGTTTTTTCAAAAATCCTGAGATTATGAAATCTAAATTCGATAGGTTAAAAATTGAATTCCCTGATATTGTTGGTTTTAATATAGAGAACGGTAATGTTAAGCTAGCTGCAGGTTGGCTTATTGAGCAATGTGGTTGGAAGGGTAAATCTTTTGGAGATGCAGGTGTACATAAGTTTCAGGCATTGGTTCTGGTAAATTATGCCAATGCAAAAGGAAATGAAATATTCGATTTATCTGAAAAGATAATGATCTCTGTAAAGGAAAAATTTGGAGTTGGTTTGGAACGGGAAGTTAATATTATTTGACTTCTATTCCCCTAAATATTTTGTTTTAATAACATGGATATGATGCAAGGTATGCCCTGCGATCATAAATAAAATAGAACGAACAGAAACTTCATTTCCATTTGCATTCCCCATTTCATTTAAATCTTCTTCATCAAAATATTTGAACATATCAATATGCGATTCGCGCATTAAAGCAAATGAATGAGCCAAGTCATTGATTGAATTTTCATGGAAATTGGCATGCTCTACATAACTGTTTTCATCAAAACCTGCTAAAGGAGCTTTGTCTTTTCTTGCAAACCGTAATGCACGATAAGCCATTATTCTTTCCGTATCTATTATATGTCCGAGAACTTCTTTGGGTGTCCATTTACCTTCTTGGTATCTAAAATTCTCTTTTTCAAAAGAAATTTCAGATACCAATACTTGAAGGTTAACTATTTGTTCTTTCAATTCTTTCAGAATATCATCTGAAGAAATTAAATCAATGTACCTTTTATAATAAGCAGGATGTTCATTTGGCAAAGGTTTTTTCATATTTAGCTATAATAATTAATTAAGTCGTTGAGGGACTATTAATTCAAACTCAGGGATTATTACTTTGAAACGCCCCTTGTCAATTTTTCGTTCCATTAAATATGTGCCATACATTCTGCCCATATCTGTAGTCAAGCTGCATGCTGATTCATATTCGAATATTTCGCCAGGTTCTAATGTTGGTTGTTCTCCTACTACCCCTTCTCCATCCACCACACTATTTTCTCCGTTAGAATCAAATATTTCCCAATGACGGGATAATAACTGAACAGTAAATTCGCTTTTATTTTCAATTGTAATACGGTATGAGAATAAAAAATGACGATGCTCAACGACTGAGTGTTCGCTTTGAAACTTAGTTTCTACACTTATGTCAATCCCGTGTGTTACTTTATTAGCTTGTGTTCCCATAACAATATTATATTTTTATGTTTGGATAATGCGATGCAATATTAATCATTTATTTTCCATGAATGCAATAATTATGCTAAAATGGATTTTGAGTCGATTAAGCAGCTTTTACTTGAAAAGTAGCGTTAGTTTAGAAAATATTTTAAATCAAATGTATGATAAGAGAATTTCGTTTAAAAATAATAGTATTTGTTATTATCGGAAAGACAAAGTTTCTTAAGTAAATTAAAAACTAATTGCACCTTTCATAACTTATTATGCTAAATCAATTTCCTTTAAAATAAATTAAGATGAATAGTTAAATTTCAATATTCCTTTCCAATTTTGAATTAGCAGAAACCAAACCTAATAATTATTTTATTTACATTTGTAAAAATGAAAAATAAATTATTACTTTTCTTCTTTGTTGGAATTACATTTAACGCATTGGCGCAGGAAAAAGAAACTGAAGCCAGAGGCACTATTAAAGTTCAGAAAACAGGGCAGCTCGTAAAAGTGCTTTTTGATGATGTAAATTATCGTCTTATTGGCATCGACCAATATGGTAATCCAATGGATAGTGCTGTTGTGGAGTTTCAAATGCAGGTTAGGGTAAAAGGACTTTTTCATGGAGAATCGGCAAAGGGTAATACTCTTTCAAGAGAGATGCAACTATTACTCAACACTCGTGACCAGGCAACTAAGATATATTTTGATAAAATTAAAGCTAAAGACAGAAGCGGAAGAATAGTAGATATGCCAAAGTTTTCTTATTCTTTTGATTCCCGAAATGATGATAGTTATTAGCTATTCGGCAAAAAACTCTTTATTGAAATTAACAAGGTATAATTTAGTTTTCGCCCTGGAAACCGCTGTATAAAGCCAGCGCATATATTCGGTATTTATCATTTCATCGGTTAAATATCCCTGCTCCACAAATACGCAATCCCACTGCCCGCCCTGCGCTTTATGGCAGGTAACCGCATAGGCAAACTTTACTTGCAAAGCATTAAAAAAACCATCTTCCTTAACCTTTTTCAAGCGCATTCTACGGTCGGCAATATCTGCATAATCGGCAGAAACACTGGTGTATAATCGTTTATTATCTTCCTGAGATAAGGACGGAGAATCGCTCATAATAGTGTCCAATAACAAACGCGTTTCCAACTCCGGTTCATCAGGATAATCAATCATTTTCATCCGCACAGCGGCAAATTTAAAGCCGTGCATCTCCTGAATTTTTCCAACAGAAGTTAATTTAATAATATCACCATTGGCTATGAAACCTGCCTTGGACTCATCTTTCAGCCAGAAATAATTGTTTTTTACAACCATCATATAATCACCTGTCGAAAGTTCATCTTCCTGCCAGCGAATGCGGGTGCGTATCTGGTGATTAAAAATATTTGCGCGTTTATTACTTCTGCAAATCACCATAGTATCTTCTGCGCCATACTTGTTGTATGCTGAGTTGAGTGCATCTTCGAGCTCATCACCTCCTAATCTTACAACATCTTTAAAGTTATTAAGCACAAAATTAGGCTTGGCTTGTTTATCATTCTTAATTTGATTTCGGATGATAGTTGCATTTGTCAAAATCCCTGATTGCTCCGTCTGACGCACCACTTCAGTAAGTTCATACCAATCAACTTTAAAAGAATAGGAAGCTTTAAGAAATTCAAAATCCAGCGCCGGACTCACATCTAAGCCAACTGGAGGCAACTGTGCGGTGTCGCCGATAAAAATAAGTTTGCAATTGGTACCGTTAAAAACATACGAAACTAAATCATCAAGCAGACTTCCACCGGCAAACATTCCGCCACTTAGCCCGCCGGAACTTGAAATCATTGATGCTTCATCAATAATAAAAACAGTATCGGTATGCAAATTCTGCTGTAATGTAAATGCAAAACCGCCGTCATCATTTGGTCTGCGGTAATATATTTTTTTATGAATTGTAAATGCCTGTTTTTCGGTATAGTTCGAAAGCACTTTAGCTGCGCGTCCTGTAGGCGCAAGCAGTACCGTCTTCCCTCCTACTGCAGGCATACTTTTTACTAAAGAACGGACAATGGTAGTTTTTCCGGTACCTGCATATCCTTTTATCACGAATATATTATCAAGGTTGTTTCCCAATATAAATTCGGAAAGTTTATGCAGCAACACACGCTGCCCGTCAGTAGTTTCAAATGGGAACTGCTGTAATAAAATTCGTGAAAACTCTTCTGATTTCAATGTTGCTTTTTAGGAAAATATTCGATTGCACAAATCTATGTAATTTTAAGGAAGGAAGCCGAAGAAACAATTAAGCAATATCAATATTCAACAATTAAAATTATCTTTGCGCAAATGCAAACCGAAATAAAAAATAAGATAACGCAAGTCAATTCGTTTATTGACGAAGCGTTTAACCCGGCTTACGTATCCACGTTTCAACTTATAATTCAAATAAGTATTGATAATATTCTAGTTGCCGTAAACGAAAGAGGAGGTAATAAATATATCGCATTTGAAAATTATACTTTCCAAAACGTCTACAATTTTGATGGCGTTGCCGACCTGTTGGATACATTGTCAAAGGAAAGCAAACTGATAAAGCATAAATATAAATCCGCTGTCTGCATTATTGTAAATAATCTTTCTACACTTGTTCCTAATGCTTTGTTTGATGAGGACAGAGTCAAAATGTATCTTAAATTCAATGCAGAACTTCAAGGAGATGAAATGGTATTGGTGGATAATTTGAAGAGCATGGATTCGAAAAATGTATTCGCTTTGCCGTTAAGCATTAAATCAAAACTTGATTATCTTTTCTCCAACATCAAGTATCACCATGCTTCCAGCGCATTGATTGATACTTTGGTTTTACAGAATAAAAACCAGACTGGTAAAAAATTATTTCTGCATGTTCAGCCTTCGCACTTTGAAGCTGTTACAATTGACGGAAAACAATTATTGTTTTACAATACCTTTAATTATCACAGTGCCGAAGATTTTGTTTACTATTTATTGTTCGTTTGCGAGCAATTACAATTGAATCCGGAAACTATTGATGTTATTCTTTTAGGAGAAATAGAAAGAAATTCAACTATTTATACACTTACACAAAAGTATATTCGCAAACTGAAATTTGGCGAACGTAATGATGGCGCACAATACAGCTATCAATTGCAAACATTACCTACCCATTATTATTTCACACTGTTTAATAACTATTATATATAATGCGCATTGTTAGCGGAAGCCACAGAGGCAGAGTAATTCATACACCAAGAAATCTTGATGTGCGCCCTACTACTGATTTTGCAAAAGAAAGCATCTTCAATATTCTTAATAATTATTTTGAGTTTGACGGTTTAAAAGTCCTTGATTTATTTTGCGGAACAGGCAACATGTCTTACGAATTTGCTTCTCGCGGATGCGGTGACATTACAAGTGTTGATTCTAATTACGCTTGTTGTGAATTCGTAAAAAGAACAAGTGCAGAATTTAAAATGAATCAGATAAAAGCTATTAAATCAGATGCTTTTACATTTCTTAAAAGAGCTACAGTTCCTTATCATATTATTTTTTGTGACCCTCCTTATGATTTGGAAAACATAAATACAATTCCTGAACTTGTTTTTCAAAATAAATTGCTTAAGCCTGAAGGTTGGCTAATAGTGGAGCATGGCGAGCAGACTGATTTATCAAAGTTGCCGCATTTTAATCAGCACAGGAAATATGGGAATGTAAATTTCTCGGTGTTTATTGAAAAGTGAAATCTTTAGATAATAAATCAATTAACCATTTTAATTCTTCATTCGAAATATTTCCCTGTTCAGATTTATCATAAATATCCATAAGATAAATTTTTTTGTTAACAACGCGAACATAAGTAATAATCCTTGCTCCACCACTTTTGCCTTTTCCTTTAGAAGAAATTGCAACTCGAATTTTGTAGCAGTCTTTACCTATTGAAATACCCATTGTTGGGTTTGCGGAGAGTTTTTCAAACAATTCTGTTAAATCTACTTTAATAGATTTATATTTTTTTGCAAGTCGTTTGAGTTTCCTTTCGAATGGCTCTGTAGCTATTATCTCAAAGCTCATTCAATAAATCTTTAGCAGATTTAAGTTTCTTATTGCCCTTCTCGTGTTCTTTCACATTATTAAATGCTTCTGCTAAATCTGTAACGAATTCACTTTTACTTTTATCTTTTACTTCTTTAATAATACTGATGTAATCGAGGCTTCTTATAAGTTCCATAAAAAACGGAGCTTTCGTATCTTTGATATCAATAATTAGTTTCATTTTTATTAATTTATAACGCAAAATTACTCAATTAAACAACTCACCCACTTTTTATTTATTGCAGATGAAAATGTTCCGACGCCATCTGCTCAATAGCTGTACCTATTGCCAATGAAGAAGTAGCGGCAGGCGAAGGAGCATTCAATACATGTATCGCATTTCCGTTTACTTCAATTTTAAAGTCATCAATCATTTCACCTTCCGGAGCAAGAGCCATAGCGCGCACCCCTGCACGGCCCGGTTTCAAGTCATCCATCTGTAAATCAGGAATTAATTTACGAAGACGTTTCAGGAAATATGTTTTTGAAAATGCACCATGATATTCATCCCAGCCAAATTTCATATTCTTTCCAAAGAACTTCCATGTGCCGCCAAAACTGAATGCTTCAGCAGTATCACGAAACGAGAAATCTGTTTTGCCGTAGCCTTCCCGCTTAAAAACAAATACTGCATTTGGTCCGCATTCAGTGCCGCCATGTATCATTCGTGTGAAGTGAACGCCAAGGAAAGGATATTTAGGATTAGGAACAGGATAAATCAAGTTGCGAACTTTGCTCATTCCTTTATCGCTCAACTCGTAATAATCACCACGGAAGCCGACGATGGCGGTATCTATTTTCGCTCCTTCTTTTTTAGCAATTCTATCCGATTGCAATCCAGCACAGGTAATAATATATTTTCCGGCGAATTTTCCTTTAGGAGTAATCACATTTGTATATCCTTCCTGTTTCTCAAAAGCTGTTACTTCGTGCTCGCACAGCACTTTGCTCTGTGGAAATCCGGAGTGAATAAGTTCAACATACTTCTTTGAAACATCAGCATAATCAATGATACCGGTACATGGCACCCAAAGACCTTCGATGCCGACACAATGCGGTTCAATTTCCTTTAATCTATTTGCATCTACTTTTTCTACTCCTTCCACTCCATTTGCAAGTCCGTTATTAAATACTTTGTTCATGTGAGCAAGCTCCGAAACATCAGTAGCTACAACCACTTTACCACAAATATCATGTTGAATTTTATGCTCTTTTGCAAATGCCACCAGCTCTCTTCTGCCATCCACGCAGTTCTTCGCCTTATAAGAACCGGGTTTATAATACAAACCGGAATGTATAACACCTGAATTATGCCCTGTTTGATGTGCTGCTACTTCCTTTTCTTTTTCAAGAACAAGAATTTTTTTGGCAGGGTATTTTATATTGATTTTATATGCAGTTGCGAGACCTACAATGCCGCCGCCAACTATTATAATATCGTATTGATTATTTTCCACAGGAATATTTTTTTGCCAAAAGTACTATTAATAGTTAATTAGTCCAAAGTTAGAAAGTCCAAAGTCCAAAGTTAGCTGTATGTTTTTTTTTAACACAGCGTTTCACAGAGAGAAATAAAAAAGTCCTGCAAACATTGCAGGACTTTTTTGTTTAGAATTTAGAATTTCTGACTTAGAATTTTAAAAATTAAGCTTCAAAGATAGTAAGCGTAATATCACCCTGTTCGGCTATATCATTATTTTGAACGATAACTGCTTTCAGGCTGGTATTGCCCAGTTGTGAAGGAGTAACTTCTATGGTAACTCCACCTGCAAGGGCATACCAGGTGGCTACATCAGCATCTTTGTTGGCTGCAAGCCCGATGTATAAAGTAATGCTCAGGTTGTTCACTAATTTTATTTTATCGCCTGTTTTCCAAGTGCGGCTGCATATTTTTCGGCGACTTGCTTTAGGTATTAATTTGCGGTATTCGCGCATTTTTGATGCTAAATAAATCAATTCCATCGGAAAAAAAGCCAATACCTGTGTCATATCTCCTTTAAATATGCGTACTAATCCGCAATATACTATAAACAGTGCTGTTGAGCTGTCGTCAACAGATGTTTTAAAGCTTCCGGTGTCGGTTTTCAAATCTGTTTTATCACCTGTTTGTGTATTTATTAAATCCTGATACGAGTTAATATAGTTTTGCACCTCTGTTTCAAGCGCTGCCAGCGAAGGGTCCGAATCAATATTAGTTACCAGTGCATTCATCCGTTTCAGGTTTTCGGTGCGCGAATGACCATAAAAATAAGTGTTGCCGTGCCCCCAAAGGGTTTTGTATTGTGGCGTTCCTTCGGGATATACATCCGTTAGCATCCGCCACCATACTTTTACCTCTGCAGGCGTTCCCTTTTCAAATTCCTCAAGCGTTTGAGTTGCTCCGCCACGGCTGTCGAACGAAGCAGTATAACCAATACCTGCAATCTGCAATGTTTTATTAATCGGATTAAGATAGGTGGCTTCGGCTGCTATCAGCGGGTCGGTACTGCTTTGCGAATTCAGTGCTATCTGCACTTTTGATGAAATTTCGCAGGCATTGCTCATACTGCTGTTCATCGCCGCTTCTAATGGGTTTTTTTCGAGATTACTTCCTCTTTTTGTCATTTTTATTAGTTATTAGTTGTTAGTTATTAGCGTTCCGGTTGCTGAGCCTGCCGAAGCATTATTATTTATTTTTTATGTTAATTATTTCTGAAATCGAAGTTTTTCAACTGTTCGCCAAATAAATGGATTTATAATTATAAAACTTTTCATTAGGCGTCAAATGACGAAATAGGTAATTCCCAATCGTATCATTAGGTGCCAAATGGCGAAATAGGTAATTCCCAATCGTATCCTTTTGCGTCAAATGTCTAAATAGGTAATTCCCAATCTTATCATTAGGCGTCAAATGGCGAAATAGGTAATTCCCAATCGTATCATTAGGTGCCAAATGGCGAAATAGGGAATTCCCAATCGTATCATTAGGCGTCAAATGGAAAAAATCAAAGTTGAAAAACTCCATAATGGAGCTCGCCCAATAAAAAAGCCCGTTGTTTTCTTCGCGAAAGCCACCGGACTTTTTAAATCTGTCTATAATATATAAGGAGTACCCTGAATTAGTGGTTTGCATCAGGAAGATTTTTGACGCCTTCCCAGTTGCAATATATAGGTTCTATAAAATTTATATCAGTTCTTTTCATTTCTGATGGTAAAAATATGTATTAAAATCAAACCAATTACATCGCATTTTGATTTATTAGGAAACTGTTGGTATCCCGCAGGCGCGAGTCTTTTCGACTCGTGACAATTATTAAGTGGCGTCCCGCCACTACACAAAGAACAACAATTTCTTTTTCTTCAAAACAAACAAACGCCACAATAAAAATAACAGATGTGCTTGGCAAAGAAATAAAAGCATTAAACTTTACAGGCAAACATTGCACTATAGAAAAAGGCACTATGCAGGCAGGTATTTATTTTGTACAAATAACCACCACTTCGGCAGGCTCAGTGAACACGGCAGGCTCAGTGAACGAAAATGTAGTGAACAGGAAAATAGTGGTGCAGTAACAATAGGTTCTATCTTTTAAAAAGGCAGAACCTTTAAAAACAAAAAAACTCTTTACAAAAAATGTAAAGAGTTTTTTTATTAAAAATAAAGAGTAGGTAAATAGCGTATCTTTGTAAGAAAATAAAAACAATGACAACGGTAACAGTAAAAGTTTCAGATAAAAAAAGTGCTCAACTTCTTTACGAAATGTTAAGTTCAATGAAGTTTGTGAAGGAAGTAGATATTGAAGAAGAATTGAGTAAGGAAGAAATTTCGTTATTGGAAGACAGGTTGACAGAGTATAAAAAAAATCCGAAATCGGGCAATTCCTTAGATACAGTAGTAAAAAAGATGAATAAAAGGTATGGCTTCAAAAATAATCATTAAGCCACTTGCCGAGCAGGATATTGATGATGCAATAAAATGGTATGAGGAACAGGAAGAAAATGTGGGAGAGAAATTTTTAATTGCATTTAAAGAAACATTACTTATTGTAAGCCAGAATCCTCAAAGTTTCAGGAAAAGATATAAAGATATACGTTCTTTTTCTTTAAGAAAATTCCCTTTCAGCATTTTTTATATTTATGAAAACGACACAGTATTTGTTGTAGCTGTTGTACATCAAAAGCGAAACCAAACTATTTGGAAAAAAAGATTATAATTCTAGCCCATCTGTGTTTGAAGGTGCTATTTCACCTTCAAACACCTAAACTAAACAAAAAAAACTCTTTACAAAAAATGTAAAGAGTTTTTTATATTTAAGATAAAGTGGAAATAAATATCTTTGAAATAGTAGTGCAATAAATTTTCTCTGTGAAACTCTATGTTGTCATCCTGAGCCGAGTCGAAGGGCTCCGTGCCCTCCGTGTTGAAATAACCAAAAAGAAAAAGAGCTTCATATTTCTACAAAGCCCTTTAACCTGTCTTAACTACAAACCCCTAAGTAATTAAAACAACTATCCTAATTTATTGACCACGTTTTATCTCCTGATAAAATAGAATTCAATGATTGTTTACCTTTTTTAGCTGTTACCGTTTTTATCTGATTAGTCATTTCTTCATCATACACCGGTCGCTCGTCGGCATATAAAATTCCGAAAGGACGAGGGAAATGTTCACCATTAAATAGAGTATCAAAAAAGCGGGAAATCAAATTCGCTTTCGTTTTATCTTTCTCATTATGTATCCACAAATCATTTGGCGAAATATTTTCTTCCTTATAATTTACAATCTTCGGATTCAAACCATCAAGCATAATGCCGTGTTCTTCATTTTGTCCGAAGATTAACGGTTTGCCATGCTCCAGAAACAATGCCGCTTCTTTCTTTGTTTCTTTATCAGAGTATGCAAAGAAGGCTTCATCATTAAATACAGGGCAGTTTTGATACACCTCCACAAACGAAGTTCCTTTAAAGTCATTCGCTCTGCGAAGCACTGCCTGCATGTGTTTCGGGTCGCGGTCGAGCGTACGCGCAACGAAGGAAGCTTTTGCTCCCAAAGCAAGTTCAGAAGGATTGAAAGGCTCTTCCACCGAGCCGTAAGGAGAAGATTTTGTAACCTTTCCTTTTTCCGAAGTAGGAGAATATTGTCCTTTTGTCAAGCTGTAAATCTGATTATTGAAAACAAGATAATTCAGATTAAAATTCTTTCTCATCAAATGAATAAAATGATTGCCTCCAATTGACAGCGCATCACCATCACCCGAAATTACCCATACACTTAAATCAGGATTTGCAGCTTTCACACCCGAAGCAATAGCTGCCGCGCGGCCGTGAATACTGTGCATTCCGTAAGTATCCATATAATAAGTAAAGCGGGAAGAACATCCTATTCCGGAAATAAAAACAAATTGTTCTCTCGGAATTCCCAAGTCAGGAAATACTGTCTGTACCTGTTTCAATATGGAATAATCGCCGCAGCCAGGGCACCATTTAACATCCTGATCGGATGAAAAATCCTTTGATGTCATTTTTGAATCTATTGTTGTTGTGCTCATCTCTCTTTCTATTTTAATAATTCAACAATTTTTGCCTTCAATTCAGTTGTAGTAAAAGGCATTCCCTGTATTTTTGGCAAACCTATTGCCGGCACTAAATATTTAGCACGTATCAGTTGCAACAACTGCCCTCTGTTCATTTCAGGGATTAATATTTTATCATAACTTGCTAATACTTCACCTAAGTTTTTAGGGAAAGGATTGATATTATGAAGATGAACATGAGCAACATCGCACCCTTCAGCAATACATTCGCGTACTGCAGTTTTTATCGAGCCGTAAGTGGAACCCCATCCCAGCACCAGCAGTTTAGCTTTATCTTTTCCGGTATCAGCTTTTGCAAGCGGAATATAGTCGGCAATTTTCTCAATCTTGGCTGCTCTCAGGTTCACCATCTTTTCATGGTTCAGTGCATCATAAGATACATTTCCTGTTTCATCCTGTTTTTCCAGTCCGCCAATGCGATGTTCCAAACCCTTTGTTCCTGGCTTAATCCAGGGACGAACCAGTTTTTCATCACGTTTATATGGCAACAATGCTCCTTCTGCACCATTCGGTTTATCAAGGAATTTTACAGTAATAGGTTTCAATTTATCTTCGGTAGGGAAACGCCAAGGTTCTGAGCCGTTAGCAATATAT
>CAIQBY010000040.1 GCA_903870175.1 uncultured Bacteroidota bacterium | reverse complement strand
TTTGAAAAATGATTTCAAATACAGAAGAAAATTATCTCAAAGCACTTTACAACTTATCTAATGAAACCGGAGAAGTGAATGTGAACGAACTTTCCAAGGCGTTGAACATTAAAATGCCTACCGTTACAAGTATGATGAAGAAACTTGGAGAAAAAAAATTGGTGCATTACGAAAGTTATAAGCCCCTTCGGCTCACTGAAAAAGGTAAGAAACAAGCTGGTTTAATTATTCGCAAACATCGGTTAACAGAAATGTTTCTTGTAGATAAGATGAAGTTTGGCTGGGAAAGTGTTCATGATATTGCCGAGCAGATAGAGCATATTCAGTCGCCCGATTTTTTTGAAAAGATGGACGAATTGCTTGGCTACCCAAAAATTGACCCGCATGGTTCGCCTATTCCTGATAAAAATGGTAAGATGGAAATGAAGCAATACAATAAGTTAAGTGAATGTAAAACAGGCGAAACAATAAAATTGGCTGCTGTAATTAACACATCTGTTGAGTTTCTGAAATTCTTAAACAGCAGGGAAATGCACTTAGGGTTGAAAATAAAAATCAAATCAATTGAACCATTTGACAGAACTATGATTGTCAGTTATAGCAAAAGGACATCTGAAACATTGAGCCATACAGTTTGTGAAAGGTTGCTGGTGGAGAAGTATTAACCGCAAACACGAGCGTGTTTCTCTCGTGTTGTTTTAGCCCTTGTTTGTCTTCCTTAAAAGCTAGCAGAAACTTGCCTTTGAAGGTGCTTTTCACCTTCAAACACACTAAACAAAACACAAAAAAACTTATTACAAAAAATGTAAAGAGTTTTTGTTGTGTTTGTTTGTATAATTGAGTTTCTTAAACTTTGCCTTTTAAAGAAATCAGCAAAAGGAAAAGGTTTATCTTTGGCAAAAAAATAATTGTGCCGGATTATTATTTTATAAATCGATTTTTATAAGAAACAATTTTAAACAACAATGACAAAAAAAACAATTTCCATATTTATTTCCATACTCATTACAGCAACAGTTTTTGGACAGACTGAAAAAGAAACAATCAGGAAAGCAAATAACCTGATAAAAAATAAAAAGTACGAATCAGCTTTTAAACTTCTTACTGATTTTGACCCTAAAAATACAAATGTTGAAATTGTTTTATTGAAGGAAGAAATTGCATTGAACTATTATGTATCGAGTATTATGCACCGGATATTTGCTTTGAAGGATTTAGAAAATAATGAGGATGTGATGGATTACAGGGGGAAAGCCGGCAATTATGATATGCAGATGTTCGAAATAGATAAGGTACTCGATAGTTTAATAAAAATATATCCTGCAAATTGCGAACTTTATAAAGGGCTTGGCAATTTTTATTATGAGGTACAGATGAATTATGATGGCAAGTGGATAATGAGTGATAGCACACTTTTTCAACTGATTGAAACAAATAATAAAAAAGCGATAGAAGGGAAATGCGCTGACTTCTTCACCTATTATATTTTAGGTTATACTAATATTGCTCAGGAAAAATACAAGGAAGCAATTCCATATTTTTTGAAATCAATTGAAATGAACAAAGAGCATGTAAACTCCTACTACAATGTTGCTTTTGGCTATCTGTACTCGGATGATTTGGCAAATGCTTTAAAATATGCAAAATTATCTTTTAGTTTATATACCGATTCATCCTATAAAAGTGATGCAGCAAGGATGATGGGGCAAATATACACGGAGATGAAAGATGAAAAAAGTGCTTTGGCAAATTTTGAATTGGCAAATAATATTGACCCTGATAACTATGATAATATCAAACCGCTGCTTTATTTATATGTGAAAACAGGCGATGCAAAAACCAAAGAAACTACCAAACTGTTTTTTGAACTGGATCCTGTAAATCCAACAATGGATGATGATTTGGAAGAAATTTATTTCGACAATAAAAAAGAAAATAACTTAGCTGATTTTTACAAAGAAGAATTAAATGTTTTCAAAGATAATGATACCATAACGGGCAACTTGAATTTTTATTTAGGGAAATTATATCTTGACAGTAATCATAAACTTGCGAAGGATTATTTTTTAAAATCAAGAGAAATATTCAGCAAGTTATTTGATAAAGACCATCCTGTATTCCAGGCAATTGAAGAAGGAATAGCAGAAGCAGGAAAATAAATTTTAAAAGAGATTTGTAAAGTAGAATTGGTAAGTAAGTGGCATTCTATAAATCTTTCGCCTGAGCAATCAACTCCGCCACATCAAGTACTTTTACTTTGTCTTCTTTATTGAAATGTTTTACACCATCGGTAATCATTGTGTTGCAGAAGGGGCAACCTACAGCAATAACATCAGGATTAAGTGCCAATGCTTCTTCGGTACGTTCCACATTCACTTCCTTAGTTCCTTTTTCCGATTCCTTAAACATCTGCGCTCCACCTGCACCGCAGCACAAACCATTGGCTTTGCTTCGTTTCATCTCCATTAATTCGGCTTCCAGATTTACCATTACTTCGCGCGGAGCTTCATAAATATCGTTTCCTCTGCCTAAATAACAAGGGTCGTGAAATGTAATTTTTTTGCCTTTAAAACTTCCTCCTTCAATTTTTATTCTGCCCTTATTTAATAAATCCTGAATTAATTGGGTGTGATGTACGACTTCGTAATTTCCACCAAGAGAAGGGTATTCGTTTTTTAATGTATTGTAACAATGTGGGCAACCGGTAACTATCTTTTTTACTTCATATCCATTGAGTACAGTAATGTTGTTCATTGCCTGCATCTGAAAAAGAAATTCGTTTCCTGCACGCTTTGCGGGGTCGCCAGTACAACTTTCTTCTGTGCCAAGGACAGCAAATTTTACATTCGCATGATTTAATATCTTAACTATTGCTTTTGTTATTTTCTTTGCTCTGTCATCAAAACTTCCAGCACATCCCACCCAGAATAATACTTCAGGAACTTCTCCACGGCCAATAAATTCAGCCATTGTAGGTACTTTTAATTCGTTCATTAGTTTTTTCTATTATTATTTAACCACAGATTACACAGATTTGTAATTTGTAATTTATTCATCTTTCCACTTTAAACGGTCAGCCTGACTGAATTGCCAGGGAGCACCATTGTTTTCGATATTTGTAAACATCATATTTAATTCGGTAGAAGCAGCACTTTGTTCCATTACTAAAAATCTTCTCATATCAATAATGATGCTCAAAGGATCAATATTTACAGGGCATTCCTGCACACAAGCGTTACATGAATTACAAGCCCACAGTTCTTCGGCTGTAATATAATCACCTAGCAAAGATTTGCCATCATCTTTAAATTCGCCTTTGTTGGCGTCCATATTTTTGCCAACTTCCATCAATCTGTCTCGGGTATCCATCATTATTTTTCGTGGAGATAATAATTTGCCAGTAATATTGGCAGGGCAGGAAGATGTACAGCGGCCACATTCGGTACAAGTATATGAATCCAATAGTTGTTTCCAGGATAAATCGGTTACATCCTTTGCTCCAAATCTCATCGGTGCTCCGTCGCTTGGCGGGACAACAGCACTGGGATCAAACATTAATTTCACTTCATTAGTAACCGATTCAAGATTTGTGAATTTTCCTTTTGCCAATAAATTCGAGAAATAAACATTCGGAAAAGCCAATAATATATGGAAATGCTTGGAGTAGGGCAGGTAGTTTAGAAATGCAAAAACCATTGTAAGATGTCCCCACCAGCCGATTCGTTCGATAATATGCAATGAAGATTCAGACATTCCTCCAAATAAAATCGGGCCGAGATGACTGCTGATAGCCAATCCAAAAGTTCCTTTGCTTTCTGAAGCATGCGACCAACCATTGTTATAAAGAACTTCATCTGCTCCGTTCATCATAAAAATAAAACAGATTAATGTAATCTCCCCTAGTAAAATAAAATTAGCATCCAGCTTTGGCCAGCCATTTAATTCGCTTTTTACCAAGCGAGGTACTTTTAATAAATTTCTTCTTGATAAAAAAGCTATGGTCCCAATGAATGCAAGTACTGACAACACTTCTATAAAGCTTACAAGGAATGTATAGAAACTTCCTAAAGACGGTCGAAACATACGGTGGTGTCCTAAAACACCATCGCAAATGATTTCGATAAGTTCAATTTGAGTAATGATAAAAGCTACATATAAAAACAAATGTAATAATGCTGGAATAGGTCTTTCGAACATTTTTTTCTGACCAAGTGCCACCAGCGTCATTATTTTCCATCGTTCCGAAGGATTATCCTTTCTGTTAATATCTTTGCCCAATAATATATTTCTTCTTACTTTAAGAACATTTAAAGTGAAAAAGATAGAACCTGCACTAAAAAATAAAATGAAAATTAATATTGAAATCATTTAAAAAAAATCTAAATTCTAATAACTAAATTCTAAAATATTTGTTCGGATAACTAATTATTACAATTTTACTCTTCGTTTCAATTCGTAAATTCGTTTCATTTGTTATCTGTATCTTAATCTTTGTAGGGCTTTCGTTTATTGCGTATATTTATGTAGCGATTAGGATTCAGTCGCACATCTTTTAATAATTTATCCAAGTCTTCAGAAGTTTTATCCAACTTCTTATATAAACTGTCATTGTTTACAAGCATTCCCATCGTTCCTTCTCCCTTATTAATTTTAGTCATAATAATGGAAGCCTGATTTAATGCCACATCTGCATTATTAATTGCTGAAACTAAGTTTGACTTAGCAATAGAGTCACTTATATTCGAGAAGTTATTAATTGCATTTCCAAGCTTATCACTATTATCGGCAAGGGTGGTAGCTAATTTATTTATCTTGGTAAGTATGCTTGAAATTTTCACCTTTTCGGTTTTTACTAAAGTATCCAATCGGAAAGAAGTGATTTCTAAAGAACCAATTGCACCTTTAATACTTTCAAAACTTTTTGCAAGATTCTTTTGAGTATTTTCATTAAATACCTGTTTGAAAACAATCATAAGCGAATCGAGAGAAGCAAGCAAAGATTGAGCTTTTGCCTGCAATGGAGCTATGGTTTTATTTACAGCTTCTTTCAAGTTATCTTCCTGAGATGATAAAAGAGTATCACCTGTCTTAGCTAATGAAGGTGAACTTCCAAGTAATAAAGTCACAGCTTTTGAACCTAATAAGTCTGAACTGACTACTTTTGCAATAGAATTATAAGGAACAGGAACTTCATTTTCAACAGTTAATGCAACACAAATTCGACCATTTGTATTAGGCAGAATTTTTATTTTACCAACCATTCCAACTTTAAAACCATTTAAAAGTAATGGATTGGCTTCCACCAATCCATCAATGTCATTATAAACTGCATAAAATGTTCGTTGTTTTGAAAAAAAATTCTTTCCTTTAAGAAAGTTGAATCCATATAAGAAGCAAGCAATGGCAATGGTTGTAATGACTCCTATTTTAACTTCCTTTTTTATTTTCACTTTTATGATTTAGTCTTTATGGGGCAAATTTAAGCATTTATTGCACTTATTTAAGAGGAATTCTTTTATCATCCTGCATAGCAATAACAAATGCCTCTTTAAAACCTTTTTTGCGAAGTTCATTTTGAAGTTTTACAGCATCCTGTTTACTGCTGAATTCACCGGCTGTATATTTATAAACACCTTTATCCACGTATTCTCCCGGCTTTTCCACCTCTTTAAACTTATCCGATGTTAACGGAATTTTTTTATCGGAAGACACTATTTGTACTTTATATATTATTGCTGCATTATTTGTAATATCCTCCTTCTTGTTTTCGTCCTTAATTTTTTCGGGCTTAATTTCCTTACTGTCTTTTCGTACTTCCTCTTTCTTTGTTTCGCTTTCTGTTAAGGTAGTATCCACTTCTTCTTTCCTTCCCTGTTTTTTATTGTTTTCTATTTCCAACGAATCTTCCTTAGTAGGCTTATAAGGAATTTGTTTTTCAAATTCATCATCATATTTTTTTACAGAGCCTTGAATCTCATCTTTGTATTCGCGAAATGCACGAAATAACCCAGAAGCAATATAATCCTGCCCTTTTGACGAACCCAAAAACTGTTCTTCTTCAGGATTCGTTAAATAACCAATTTCGGTCAAAACTGCCGGCATATAAGTTCGCCAAAGCACCCATAAACTGGCACGTTTCACTCCTTTGTCCGACCGGCCTGCTTTTCCTGTATATTGTTTCTGGGCTTTTGCTGCGAAGTCCAAACTCTGGTTTAGGTAAGTATCATTGAACATGCTCATTATTATATATGATTCATCAGAATTAGGATCAAATCCATCATATTTTTTTACATAATCATCCTCCAGCAACATCGCAGAGTTTTCACGCTTTGCAACATCCAGTTTCCCTTTCTCATTTTTAATACCCATTACATACGTTTCGGCACCGTGTATTTCATCTTTGCAAATATCTTTTTTCTTCACCTTATCACGTACACATGCGGAATTACAATGAACACATATAAATAAGTCGGCTTTTGCCCTGTTCGCTATCATCGCTCTTTCCTGAAGCTCAACAAACACATCAGTTTTTCTGGTGTAAACAACTTTTACATCCTTCATATTGTCCTCAATGTATTTACCTAATTTAAGGGCAACTGCAAGAGCAACATCCTTTTCCTTACACTTGCTGCCGTGGCATCCCGGATCCTTGCCACCATGGCCTGCATCAATCACTACTGTTTTGATTGCAAATGTTGGCTTGAATTTTGGAGAGAACGAACTCGTTATAATACAAACAAAAGAAATAATTATAAAATAGATATATTTTTTCACTTTCTGTTTTTTTGTAACAATTTATTATTTAAGAACATTTATTTGTTGGCAAACAATGTCAATCAACAAATAGATGTTTGTTTTTTTTGGTTAGTTTTGAGCCTTTCAAAACCACTAACATTACAAAATTAGTTTTTAAACTTGCGTATAGTATCAGTTAAAAATATTTTTATCCTCGTTTGCCTGTTAATAACTGTGGCAAACTTTGCGCAAACTGTCCCTAAAACAATGGTGAATGATACTGTAATCAGCAATGCCGACACGTTAGATTCCTTTGCTTCTACAGGAAATCCAATTGTTAAAGATTCATTAAAAGGGAAGAATGACACAGTAAAAAAAACAATTCATCAGGATTCCTTCCTAAAAGATAAAGTTACTTATGATGCAAAAGATTCTATTCTTATTGATATGGAAAAACAAAAGGCATATTTATTTAATCATGCTCATGTTACCTATCAGGATATAAAACTGGATGCTGGGTATATCGAAATTGACTTTGGAAAAGATATGGTATTTGCTGCGAGTATAAAAGACAGTGCAGGCAAGGATAGTCAATTACCCGTATTTTTAGAGGGAAAAGATAAATTTACTGCCGAAAAAATTACTTATAACTTTAAAACTAAAAAAGGAAAGATTAATGAAGTAATAACTCAGCAAGGTGACGGATATATCCATGGGCGTGATATTAAAAAAGATACTAACAATGTTTACTACGTTGCTCATGGTAAATTTACAACTTGTGATTTGGAACACCCTCACTTTTATATTGGTGCAAAAAAAATAAAAGTAATTCCCAACGATAAAATAGTTACTGGGCCTGCATGTTTATATATTGCTGATATTCCAACTCCATTATGCGTTCCTTTCGGATTTTTCCCTAACAAAATCGGCAGGCAGTCAGGTATTTTAATTCCAAGTTATGGTGAATCTGCCAACCTGGGATTCTTTTTAAAAGATGGCGGTTTTTATTTTGGGAACAGTGAAAAAGTGGATTTGCAACTGCGCGGAGATATATATTCGAATGGCAGTTATGGCTTCAAAGCGATAAGTAATTATGCAGAAAGATATCAATATCATGGTGGATTAAATTTCAGTTATTCTGAAATAATTACTGGGGATAAAGAACTTCCTAACTCAACTTCTCAACAGGTTTTTTTTATCAGATGGAACCATGCACAGGATCCCAAATCTAATCCCGACAGCAGGTTTACAGCTGATGTAAATGCCGGCAGCAGCCAATATAATAAGTATAATGGTGCTGTTACAGGTGCTTATTTGCAAAACACTTTTTCATCAAATATAGCCTATCAAAAAACATTTATCGGAACTCCTTTTAATTTTTCCGCCAATCTTCGTCATTCTCAGAATACACAAACAAAACAAATAACCGCCAGCCTTCCCGAACTCGCATTAACAATGAATCGTATTTATCCATTTAAAAGCGAAACAAGTGCAATTCCTCACTGGTGGGACAAAATAGGAATCAGTGCTTCTGCCAATGCACGTAACGATATCAGCGCCTACGACTCAACTTTATTTACAAAAAGAACATTACAGCAAATGAATAACGGTATGCATATTGCCGTCCCGATAAGCACCTCCTTTAATGTATTAAAAGTATTTACACTTACTCCCTCAATCAATATGGGAAGCAGTGTTTACTTTCAGACCTTGCACCAGCATTATGATCCCAATGTTACTCCTCTTTTTATTGATACTGTAAAAGGTGCAAAAATGGCAAATGATTTTAATCTTTCCGCTTCGCTTGCCACACATTTATATGGAGATTATTTTTTCAAATCAAAACATTTAAAACAAATCAGGCATGTCGCCACACCTACCATCAGCATGAGCTATCGTCCCGATTTCAGCGAAAGCCAGTATGGTTATTATCATTGGGCCGATGGCGATGTTAATCATTTATATCCTCAGTATTCTATCTTTCAAAACGGAATATATGGTTCACCGGGAGCAGGTCGTTCGGCATTAGTTGCATTCACTTTAAGTAATACATTAGAAGCAAAGACAAAACAACAAAGCGATTCCGGTGTAGTATTCAAAAAAGTAAGCCTGATTGACAACCTCGGCGTTAGTCTGGCATACAATGCTGCTGCAAGAACAAATAACTGGTCGAATATTATTTTGAATGGACGAACAAAACTATTCAAGAAACTCGATATAAACATGGGCGCCACTCTCGACCCTTATGTTATCAATTCAAAAGGTGGCGACAGCACAGCACTCGAAAATACGGAAGGGAAATTTGCCAGATTAACCGCCGCCACCATTTCTATCGGCACAAGCCTGCATTCCGATAAAGCCAAATATACCGAAACCAAAACAGCCCCTGTCCCCGGTGCCGGCGCACCTAAGCCGGTGGTGCCTGCTGCCAAACAAGATGAACTTGATTATATAAATGCCCATCGCGATGCATACGTCGATTTCAATATCCCCTGGAATTTGAGTGCCTACTATAATCTTAACTATACAAAATTATTAACCCAACAGGTTACCCAATCGGTTACTTTTAATGGCGATTTAAGCGTAACCAAAAAATGGAAAGTAAGTGTAACTTCAGGTTACGATTTCGTTTCGAACAAACTTACACTTACTTCAATCAATGTTTATCGCGATTTGCATTGCTGGGAAATGAAATTCAACTGGGTACCTTTCGGCTTCCGCCAAAGTTATTCTGTCGATATTTTGGTCAAAGCAGCTTCTCTCCGTGATTTAAAACTTAGCCGAAGGAAAGATTGGTACGACTATTAAAGGTGCGGATAACGAATAATACTAATTTTCGAATCTTGGTGTTATACTAATTACATATATTTGCATCCTTTAAGTTTCAATTCGTAAATTCGTATTATTCGTTATCCGTAATCATGAAAAAGATAATCACATCAAAAAACGCACCTGCTCCCATTGGCCCATACAGCCACGGAGTACTCATTAATAATATGCTGTTCGTTTCCGGGCAGGTTGGTAAAAATCCACATACAGGAGAACTTATTTTAGGAAACATTAAATCCGAAACCAAACAAGTAATGGAAAATATAAAAGGTATTTTAACCGATGCCGAAATGGATTTTACACACATAGTAAAAACAACTATTTTTCTTGCTGATATGAACGATTTCGCTTCCGTAAACGAAGTTTATGGTTCCTATTTCACCGGCGATTATCCCGCTCGGGAAACAGTACAGGTTTCCAAACTTCCTCTTGGCGTAAATGTCGAGATAAGCATTATTGCGGTAAAATGAATTACCCCGAGGCAGAGCCTCGAGGTATCAGTTAAAGGATTTTTTTAATTCCGAGGCAGAGCCTCGGGGTATTAACCGACAACCTAATAAATTACCTCTTCAATCAATCGTTTTTTATATAATTCAAACCCGACAGGTTTTGAAAACCTGTCGGGTTTACTTTTCATTTGTTGCCCTTAAACCTACAAAGTATTTTTAAAAAATATTATTACTCTTTTACAACCTTCTTCCTCATCACACCTTCTTCTGTTTGCACCTGCACAAAGTAAACACCTGGCGGAGCTTGCAGGTTTACGGTAGCGGTAGTTATATTTTTTATTTCTTCATTGTATATCTTTTCTCCTAATACATTAAACACCTCTACTCTTTGTATTTTATATTTTTCGCTTTTTACTTCAAACATCCCGTTGCTTGGGTTTGGGAATATACTCACCTTTATATCATCAGTTATTTCATCTACCCCCACATTACATTTTATTACGCTTACATCATCTATATAGTAATATGCTGTTGGAGAATAGATATTATTTACAATAGTTACAGTATCAGTATTATTTCCTTTAAAATTACCTATAGTAATAAACCTTTCTCCACCTACTGCTGTATAAGTACCAGTTATTTGCATCCAGTTAACGGTATCACTTAAATAAACACCCGAATCGGATTTAACTTGCGGAGTGTAAGGTAGTGGCAACCAATTGTTAGCGGTTACAACATTATTTGAAAAATATATTCCCATTTCAGATATCGCAATAAGTTTAATTGCATCATGATTTGTTGTATTATCTGCTAAACTTACATAGAAACTTACACAATATTTTTTAGCAGCTATTAAAGTATCAATTAATTCAACTTGTAAATATTCTCTAGCAGGGAGTTGTGATTGAATATCTACTTCGTAAGCAAAAATTCCAGCATATGCAACTCCAGATTTTGCATATTGAAATCCTATGCTATTTAAAGGAACTCCATAATAAGGCAACTGGTTTGAATAATGATTGAAATAGTCAGGGCTTCCTTGTGAAGGTGTATTCCAATTTATTGGACACCCACCTCCACCCCAATTAGCAGAACAAGGAAGTGTATCGAAATTTTCAAAACTTGGATTGGGGACAAGGTTTTGTCTCATCCTAAAAAAAGTTTACAGTTTATATAATTAATCCTGATATAAGTTTACAATACATTTTTAGTCCTGAAATTGGTTTACAAATGTAGTTTCTTTTCTGTAATAGTTCTTCCATAATTTTTCTGTTTTAATTGCATGTTCTGAATGATGAATTTGATTTGGAGTTAAGTTTCCGATACTCATATGAGGTCTTTCATTATTGTATAA
>CAIQBY010000039.1 GCA_903870175.1 uncultured Bacteroidota bacterium | reverse complement strand
TCAGTGAATCACCAATTGTTTTATTGAAACAGACGCCTTTCCTTTGCTGTGTTCAAAGAGAAGGCTAAATAATTAACCGATATTATTTAATAATTAATTGTAAAAACTCAGTAAATTACTGAGAACTAAAATCAGTAAATTACTGAGAACTAAAATCAGTAAATTACTGAGATAAAATCAGTAAATTGCTAATTGTTATATCCGAAATTATTGCCTCCCTTTGAGCCATTCAATTATTCACTTAAAAAAGAAAGGAGGTAAAATTTATGAAGCGTGCGCTTGAAGATACTTAACAAATTATAAACTTAAAATTAAAGAAAATGAAAAAACTTCTCCTCTTAATTATTCTGCTCGCCTTTATTGGCTGGAGCAAAACGAGTGTTGCACAATCAGGCAATAGCTGCGATAGTGCTAAAACGGCATTACCTGACACTATAATGGTACCGCAGGTAGAAACAATGACTAATGGAACCGTGTGGTACAAATATACTGCTATTGATTCCAACCTAACAATTACATTGCTCGAACTGGACTCCAATCCAAGTAATAAAATACTTAATATAGCTGTTTGGAAAGGTAGTTGTTCGAGTTTAACATATGTAGCAAGTGATACTATAAGCAGTATATATGATTCTGTACTTGTAATTACAACAACCGGTGTTGATTCGGGCTATGTATATTATGTGCAGATAACAAAAAGTGATACTGTTGCACTTGCAAAGATGATGATGATTGTTAATAATAATCCACCTTTAAATAGTAAACGCGCATGCAGGGTGGCAGATACCTGTGAATACGTTAATAATGGAGATTTTGAAACCGATATTCGGGTACCTACTAACGTAGGAAACATTTATAATCCGGGACAAATTTATAAAAGTTGTTTTTGGTCAACTGCCAATTTAGCAAGCCCTGATTATTACATGTCAGTAGCGCCGCCGCCTTTTGGCGTACCTGTAAATGGTGTAAATACGGTATTTACCGGAGCAAGTTCTGTCAATTCTGCCGGAAGTTTAAGCGGGAATGCGTATGCAGGAATAAATGCTTATTGGGATGCTGATACTTTATCGGAATATATACAGAGCCAACTTAAATGCAAATTAGATTCCGGCGTTAACTATACAGTCTCATTTTGGGTACATTTAGCAAGCTTAAGTCGTTATAGTGTTAGCCAGCTGGGTGCAGCAATGTCTATAGGCAGTATAGCAAATATGACGACAATTAATTTCCTGCCTCCTCCTGTTCCTCCTATAGGGTCTGTAATATCAGGCGCTGTAATAAACAATGCCACAACCTGGCAACACATTACCGGAACGTATTGTGCACTGGGAGGAGAAGACCATATAACAATTGGTAATTTCTGGCCAGGCAATCAAACACCACGAGGTTTTTCATTGCATCATGGTGCTTATTATTATATTGACGGAGTCTCCGTTTCTCCATTGCCTTTGGTTATTACAACTGCACCATCTGTTTGTACCGGCAGTACTCCTGTATTAACTAACAATCATTGTGGAGCTGCTTTCAATTGGACTTCTTCTATTGGTTGGTCATGCACTGGCTGCAGCGACCCCAATCCTTCATTACCTTCATTAACTGCACCAGCCTATTTCGGAGCGTATAAAATTTTATGCGACGGTTGTCAGATATCTGATACCGTTTTGGTAACCGTTGATACTTTGTCTTCAGTAAGTGTGGAAAACGATACAGTTACCTGCGGAACAGTGCCGCATCTTACCGCCACAGGCTCACCAGCAGGAGGTACTTATTCATGGTCGCCTACTACAGGCATTGCATCGGGTGCCAATACAGCGAGCCCAACCTTTAATCCAATAAATTTCACTACTACTTATACAGTAACTTATACCAATGGAGCCTGTGGTCCTAGTACTGCCACTGCCACCATATTTGTTACCTGCGATTCGTGCACAGGAACAGTTATAGACAGCACCACCATGTATAACACTTTTCCTGCAAGTATAAGTGCTAACACCATTTATAATTTGAATCATAATATTACTGTTTACGGTACTGCTGTAGTGTTGCAAAACGATGTTTTTAATATTTCTTCCAATGTTACTATCACCGTTGCCAGCGGTGCATCTTTAACACTGGATCATTGCCATTTATATGCCTGCGATACCATGTGGAATGGTATTGTGGTGGATGCAGGAGGCAGTCTGATAATCATTGACAGCAGTTTAATCGAAGATGCATTTGCAGGAGTTCATGTGCCCAATACTTCCTATTCCGCTTCGACAACACTAAGTGTAAATGGTTGTACTTTCAACAAAAACCTGGTTGGAATCTTAATTGATACCTATACGCCAACCACGCCTGTTTACCCGTTTACAGTTGTCAATGCAGTATTCACATGCCGCAGTTTGCCATATACTCAATTCTACTGGCCATCTCCTGCAAGCCTTAAAGTGCTGACAGGCGCCAACAGCCGTGCCCAGCACTATGTAATGGGAAATTACCCTGTAACATGGCTTCCCTACCCTGCTGCAGGCAGCCCTGCTTATGCCGGCATATCGCTGGATTATGTGGGAACAAGAACAGGTACTAGTGCTCCTTATGCATATTACGATATGATTATTGGGGATGGTTATACCAAAGATTCGTTGAATGTGTTTGATAATATGAATTTTGGCATTAATGCCCTCAACAGTAATTTTACCTGTTATAACAATGCATTCCAGTATATTCAGGATTCTACAGGCACTCCATTAAGCGGCATCGGATACGCAATTAACGCATATTCCTCTTTTACGTATCTTACCGAAAACAGGATTCGTGTAATTGCCGATTCCGCCAATGCAAGAGCAACCAATTGTTTTTACGATTGTTCGGAAGGTGTGTGTGCAAATAACTATAACGAAATAGCCGTTAGAAGTACTGCTATTATGAGTACTCCCTATTCTAGTATTTTACCAATACCTCATTGTTTTGTTGGCATCTGGGCAGAAACACCAAACTGTACACAAGTTAAGTTGGATGCAAACGTAATTACAAATGCTTATTTAGGCATTGTATTTGAGGCGGATGATTATACAGGCGGCACTTATTCCGACTGGCAGAAGATAGGACCTGTGGACATAAGCGATAACACCGTGAGGGTAAAATTTGCCGGCAATCCATCAAGAGAATATAATATATGGGGCATTGCCGCCATCAACAACATGAATTGGCCTGGAACCACAGCACTTAATATGGACGATACTATTATGCCCCATACGCATAACATAAATGTAAACCGAAACCATATACGGTCGCTGCACAATGGTATCTGGATGCAGAACTGGCTTAACTATGATTTGGGTACTATTGGCTGGGGTATTAAACCGGTTTCCGACAGCAATTATATTGTTTTGCGACAAAATATCGCTTTTGCAAATACACCGCCAGACCCGCAATATGGTATTTACCACGTAATGGATTGGAATACACGGGTTGTAAACAATAATATTACCGGGTATCAAAACACAGATACAGTATGCGTAGGCATTTCATGCTCTGATGATATTCCATTTATCAATCAGGTGGTTAATTGCAATTATGTGGACAGTTTGGATATAGGTATCGAATTTGTGGGGCAATCTTTTACCTCTCAAGACCCAACGGATTTTTATAATAACATTATGCGCAGCGACGGAAGAGGTTTTCAATTGGATAATACCGCTATTGGACCTGCATGTGGCGGATGTAGTACAAATGGTAACGACAACGAATGGACGGGCACTTATAGCGGAGCAAGCCAATATACTACTTATACGAAAAATTATGCTGACCCTACCCAAAGCTGGTTATATATTGATAGCGGTTCTCCAACTTATGACCCTACTGGTGTTGGAATTTGTAGTTCAACCGGAAACGTATCTTATGTTTACGCAATTGCGAATGGTTTAACATCTGTAGGGACAAGTAGCGGTGTTAGTTGCGATATAGCTTCATCTGTGGCTACTTATGCTGGCAATAATAAAAGTTTACAATCAAATAATCTTACCAGAAGTGTAGTGCGTAAACTTGAACAAATGGTAAATGACAGTATTGTTTATTCTTATTTCGAAAATGAGCAGCATATTAATGGTAAATTCAAAGCATACCAAATGCTTAATATGCAGCCGGAGTTAAGAGATAGTTCCGTCATTCTTCATAATTTCTATAATAGCGCAACCAGCAGCAACATTGGCAAATTAGCGAATGTAACCGGAGCGATGAGTGGCGGACAAGCATCAAACGCAATAGCGTATCTTAACAGCATAATGCCGCAAAATGCAATAGAAGCAAATTATAAGAACTATTATTCCGTATATTTGCATTATAAAATGGGCAGGTTGAGCATTGCAGATTCCATAATGCTTAAAACATTAGTAAAGGGTTGCCCTGTCAGGGACGGATTAATAGTATATCAGGCCAGAATATTGAATAGCACAATTTATAAAGACTTTAATAATTACAAGAATGATTGTGATGATGAAGCGGGCATTGTGAAAATGAAAAAAACTCAAAATCCAAATGTTTTAACTGGACTTAATTTATACCCGAACCCTACAACTGGAAGTTTCAGTATAACCGTTAAAGGTGTAACGAGTACTTCTGTAGAACTTTATATTAATGATATTTCAGGTAAATTAATCAGTGCTGACAAGGTAATATTAAATGGAAACAGTGCAATCGTTGATAAGGGTTTAAACAATGGCGTATATTTCATTTCGGCTAAAGACGCTAACGGAAACAGCATTGGTAATCCTAAAAAAATAACTGTGATACGTTAAATAATGGGTTTAAGAAAACTAATATTTATGTGTATGAGCCCCTTCCTGTTGGAAGGGGCTTTTGCACAAATTAATTTAGTAAGAAACCCAAGTTTTGAAAATATTTATAATTGTCCTTCAAGTTATTCACAACTTGATTCTGTAATTGATTGGAGTACACCAATAGCAGGAGGAGGAGGGAGTCCTGAAGATTATAATGCCTGTTCGGTTGGTAACTTGGTTAATGTGCCTGTAAGTCAAAATGGATTATGTTTTCAGTATGCACATTCGGGAAACGGATATGTAGGAATAGATGTAATAAGCAGTCATCAAGTAGATAATTGGAGGGAATATATTCAAAGCAAATTATTAAATACATTAACAAGTGGTAAAAATTATTGCGTTACATTTTATGTAAGTTTACCTAATCGTTATTATAGTGCATATATAAGACCTCTTGGTGCTTATTTGGATAGTGGCATGGTCTTTTCCCCTTCATTCCATGGGCTTGCAATGGTTTCAACTAGCTTGTCAACAACAATGGCTATACCGCAAGTATATAATACAACTCAACCACTAAGTGATACCTTAAACTGGATGAAAATAGAAGGTTCTTTTACTGCAACTGGAATAGAAAGCTACATAACACTTGGTAATTTCTTTACGGATGCTAATTCAGATATAGGTTTTATAGGAAGCCCTGCATCCTGGGATATTTATTATTTTATAGATGATATTTCTGTAATAGATGTTTCTACTCCTGCGTATGCAGGCAGGGATACACTTATACACCTTGGAGATAGTGTGTTTGTAGGCAGACCACCAGAGGTTGGTTTAAATGAAGATTGTATTTGGTTTGTAAATAACGTAGCAATTGATACTGTGGCAGGTATGTGGGTAAAACCTATAGTGCCTACTACTTATGTGCTAAAGCAAACGATATGTGGAGCTACTACTTATGATAGTGTAAGGGTAAATATTGATGGTGTTGGGATAGAAAACTATCAACTATCAACTGTCAACTATCAACTATCACCAAATCCGACAACGGGTGCATTTTCAATAAATTTAACAGGTTCAATAACTAATGATGTTATAGTAACTATAAGTGATATAACGGGTAAACAAATAAGCTCTGATAAAATATTACTTAAAGATAATGCAGCAATTATTGATAAAGGATTAACAAATGGAGTTTATATTATTTCAGTTAAAGATTCAAACGGTAATATAGACAACCCTAAAAAAATAACTGTGATAAGATAAATAATGCGATTAAAAAAACTAATATTTATGTGTTTAAGCCCCTTCCTATCGGAAGGGGCTTTTGCACAGGTAAACCTTGTGAAAAATCCTAGTTTTGAAAATATCTACCATTGTCCAAATGGTCCTGGAGAGATTGATTCTGCTGTTAATTGGCGGACTCCTGTTAATGGGGGCGGGGGGAGTCCTGAATTATATAGCTCCTGTTATACTGGGGTAGACATCGGTGTGCCAATTAATAATAGCCATCAAAGTTTTCAACAACCACACTTTGGTAATAACTATGCAGGAATTGATGTAATAAGCAGTTATCAAATTAATAATTGGCGAGAATATATTCAGGGAGACTTAATAGATACACTAATAACAGGTAAAACTTATTGTGTAACATTCTATGCAAGTTTATTAAATTTTATGGGAGCATTTATCAAGCCACTTGGAGTCTATTTAGATAATGGTGCAATATCTGCGCCAGCACCACATGGGCTTGCACCATACACTCCGCAAGTTTATAATACAGGGCAACAATTAAGCGATACACTAAACTGGATGAAGATAGAAGGTTCTTTTACAGCTAATGGTACAGAAAGATATATTACAATCGGTAATTTTTTTACTGATGCTGCTTCAGATATAGGTTTTGTCGGCACCCCTGCTCATTGGTATTCTTATTATTATATTGATGATGTTTCTGTAATAGATGTTTCTACACAAGCGTATGCAGGAAGGGATTCTACTATAGCCCTCGGAGATAGTGTGTTTGTAGGAAGACCGCCGGAGGTAGGTTTAAATGAAGATTGTATATGGTATGTAAATAATGTGCCAATAGATACGGTAGCAGGTATGTGGGTAAAACCTACTGTGCCTACTACTTATGTATTGCAGCAAACAATATGTGGTACTACTACTTATGATAGTATAAAGGTGAATATAGAAGGAGTGGGTATAAATGAATTAATAATGGATAATTATATTACAATTTCACCAAATCCTTTTACCTCCCAAACAACAATTTCCTTTAGCGAACCACAAAAAAACACAACCATAAAAATAATGGATGTAGTAGGCAAGGAAATAAAAACAGTTTTGTTTTCGGGTAAGAGTTTAATACTTGAAAAAGGAGAAATGCAAAGTGGTGTTTATTTTGTACAGATAACCGATGAAAAGAAAAATGTGGTGAATAAGAAAGTGGTGGTGGAGTAAATACAGATAACTAATAAAACGAATTTACGAATCTTATAGGTGCAGATAACAAATAGTTACGAATTTACAAATCAGTGTACATCGCGATTCGTAAATTCGTAACCATTAGTTATCCGTACACCAATAAATACTATTCGAAATATTCTTTCATTCTTTCAAAAAAACCTTTGTCTTTTCTACTTGGTTTAGGTTTAAAGTTTTCAGCTTCACGAAGGTCTTCCATTATTTTCTTTTCATCTTTGGTAAGATGTTGCGGAGTCCACACATTAATATTTACGAGAATATCACCTCTGGAATAACTGTTTACTTCGGGCAAACCTTTTGCTTTTAATCGCAGTACCTTTCCGCTTTGTGTACCCGGTTCTATTTTCACTTTCGCTTTGCCGTCAATGGTAGGCACTTCAATCTGTGTGCCCAATGCAGCATCGGCATAACTTATATAATGGTCGTAATATAAATGCATGCCGTCACGTTTCAGCAGTTCGTGTTCTGTTTCTTCTATCACCACTATCATATCGCCGGCCACACCGCCTCTTGCGCCCATATTGCCTCTGCCGCCTACCGAAAGCTGCATGCCTTCTGCTACTCCGGCAGGTATATTTATTGTGATTACTTCTTCATCACGTACAATGCCGTCTCCGTGGCAATGCGTACATTTATCAGTAATTGTCTGTCCTTCGCCTCCGCAACTAGGGCATGTACTTGCAGTCTGCATGGTGCCCAATATGGTCTGCGTCATTCGGGTTACCTGTCCGCTGCCCCGGCAGGTAGAGCAGGTATTCATTGCCGAACCGTTCTTGGCACCGCTACCTTTGCACGGTTGGCAGGTAACGTATTTATTTACTTTTATTTTTTTCTCAACACCGTTTGCAACTTCTTCAAGAGTCAGTTTTACTTTCACTCTCAGGTTAGATCCTCTGTTCACACGTCTTCCGCCTCTTCCGCCACCGCCGCCAAAACTTCCGCCACCAAAGTGTCCTCCGAAAATATCACCAAACTGGCTGAAAATATCTTCCATATTAAAGCCGCCTGCACCGCCACCGCCAAATCCTTGATTGCCTCCTAACCCTGCATGACCAAACTGGTCAAACTTTTGTTTTTTATTCGGGTCACTAAGTACTTCGTAAGCTTCAGCTGCTTCCTTAAATTTTTCTTCAGAAGCTTTATCACCCGGGTTTTTGTCGGGATGATATTTAATAGCCATTTTACGATATGCCTTTTTTATCTCGTCGGCAGTCGCGCTTTTTGTTACTTCCAGTATTTCGTAATAATCTCTTTTACTCATTTTATTAATTTAGTTTAAAATTCAAAGTTGAAAAGTTTAAAGTTGTGTTTTATTTCTTAACAACAAACTTTAAACTTTCCAACTCGAAACTAATTTCTAACTTCCTGTTACCACTTTCGCAAAGCGAATTATTTTGCCATTCAAGTTATATCCTTTTTCCAGTTCATCCACCACTTTGCCTTTCATCTCTTCAGATGGTGCAGGAATACTGGTGATAGCTTCGTGAATGTCAGCATTAAAATGTTCGCCCAGCGAATTCATTTCTGCCAGTCCTTT
>CAIQBY010000038.1 GCA_903870175.1 uncultured Bacteroidota bacterium | reverse complement strand
CCATAATATGCCGTCATATTCGGTATCGTATAAGTGAGCAGTAGCTTCATCAAGCGTTACAGGAGGGTAATCAAAATGAATAATTTCTTTTTCTGGAATCAAATTATGAAACAATCCACTATCATCAATAACTTCTATCTTCTGTGTTTCTGCTTTTTGCATCGACAGCCAGATGGGCACAATCATTATTCCAGCCATTAATACCGGACCAAGGATTGTCATTATTATAAATGATTTTTTCTTTACTCGCGACAGGTATTCGCGTTTTATGATAAGAAGTATTTTATTCATTTGTGTTTACGAATTACTAAAGTTTACGAATTACGAATCTCAGTTAATCTTTGGTATTATTTTTATTCTGTAAAATTACTTTGCGTTCCAAGCACACTTTCATCACCAACCACTTTAATAAAAATATCATTCATGCTCGGAACAATTTCTCTGAACGATTGAATTTCAGCTACCGTTATTATCGCCTGCAACAATTCGTTGGCAGTAGTTTTGCCTAACAGCCGCACTCTTGCTTTGTTGTGTTCGCCATCTGTTGTATGTTCAAGCAACTCGGCACCGGTCCACATGGCATTGGTAAATCCCATCATGTTGCCTGTAAATTCCAGTTCAAAAGTATTTGTTTTATGTTGCTTCTTTATTTCCCTTACCGACCCATCCAGTATCTTTTTCGATTTATTAATCAATGCAATATTATCACACAGCTCCTCCACAGAACCCATATTATGGGTCGAAAATAAAATAGTAGAACCCTGCTTTTTAAGATGAAGAATTTCATTCTTAATAATATTAGCATTTATAGGGTCGAAACCGCTGAAAGGCTCATCCAGAATAAGTAATTTAGGTTCGTGCATCACAGTTACTATAAACTGAACTTTCTGCTGCATCCCTTTCGACAGCTCTTCCACCTTCTTATTCCACCACTCTGCTATTTCAAATTTCTCGAACCAGTATTTAAGTTTTTTCTTTGCTTCAGTGCTCGACATACCTTTCAATTGTGCCAGATACAGCGCCTGTTCGCCCACACCCATCTTTTTATACAAACCGCGTTCTTCGGGCAGATACCCTATTTGTTCCACATGTTTCTGAGTAAGTTTTTCACCTTCAAACAACAATTCGCCGCTATCAGGGCCTGTTATCTGATTAATAATCCGTATCAGCGATGTTTTGCCGGCGCCGTTAGGACCAAGTAATCCAAAAATACTTTCCCTCGGTATTTCAATCGATACATCATCCAGTGCAGTATGAGCCGCGTATCGTTTCACTATGTTTTTTGCAGAAAGAATATTCATTAATTGAATTTTACGATTAGATGTTTGCTTTATTAAGATTGCAAATATAAGAATAAGAGCAGTTGTTGGAAGTTTAAAATTTATTAATCTCTTCGCATTTATTATTCAGGTATTATTTATGTCATATCTTTTTCTAATCCGTCAACAGTATAAAACACTCGCCACTTCCGTCATCGAAATTATATTCTATCTTTGTTTCTTCATCATTAATCTTTATAGCAATGAATTCATTTAAACTACTACTATTATCAGCATTCTTCACGTTTACACTTAATTTATTTTCTCAGACATACACCATGCCTGAAGAAAATAAGCCGCATGAAGGAACGTGGTTGCAATGGCCGCATCAATATGAATATGGGCTGTCGTACCGCACCAGCCTCGAACCTACGTGGGTGGCAATGACTCAGGCATTGATACAGGGCGAAAAAGTTCATATAATTGCTTATGATGCTACCGAACAAACGCGCATCACCAACGTACTTACCACAGCAGGCATAAGTTTGACGAATATCGATTTCAAGCAATACCAAACCAAC
Organism: uncultured Bacteroidota bacterium; assembly: GCA_903870175.1. Classification (GTDB taxonomy): domain Bacteria; phylum Bacteroidota; class Bacteroidia; order 2-12-FULL-35-15; family 2-12-FULL-35-15; genus 2-12-FULL-35-15. Next base: position 2,385 of record CAIQBY010000038.1, on the reverse strand, counting down.
GATGTATGGGTGCGCGACAATGGTCCTGTTTTCGTTAATGATGCAACTGGAAACCAAGTGATACTCGATTGGGGATTTAATGGCTGGGGAGGAAAATACAACTACATTCTCGACAATCCGATTCCTTCCGAAGTAGGCACTTCTATTGGCATACCTGTAGTTAATCTTAATTCAACAATGACAGTAGAAGGCGGCGCATACGAAATTGATGGCAAAGGAACGCTGATGGCTACGCGAAGTTCAATAATCAGCCAAAGTCCGGCTAACAGTGTACGCAATCCCGGCATGACTCAGGCGCAAGCCGAAGCTGCATTAGCTGCCAACATAGGCGTTTCCAAGTTTATCTGGCTCAATGGACTTACAGGAACTTCCGACATTACTGATATGCACATTGACGGATTTGTGCAGTTTGCCAACGACAGCACCATTGTTACGATGGACAGCACCGACCTCGATTACTGGTACGTTTCGGCAGCCGATATTACCACACTTTATCATGCCGCCAATGTTAATAACCGCCCCTATCATTTTGTTTATGTGCCCCTCACACAAAATAATGTGGTAACTACCAGCGGCACTAATTTGGGTTATCAGGGTTCGTACTGCAACTATTATATTGCGAATACAGTGGTGCTCGTTCCTAATTATAACGACCCTAATGATGCCGCAGCCAATGCTATTATTCAGTCGCTTTATCCCGGAAAAACAGTTGTCGGCATCGATGTCAGAAACTTATACAGCAACGGCGGAATGGTGCATTGCGTTACTCAGCAACAGCCCTTGGCCATTACCACAGGCATTAATAACCAGGCAGAACAGCAACTTAATGTGGAGCAGAATTTCCCTAATCCGTTCAGTACTGTTTCCACCATTAATATTTCTCTTGATAAGGAAGTCGAAGTAACTATAGAAATTTACAACACCTACGGGCAACTGGTTTCTACATTAATGAATTCGACACTAGCTGGCGGCAAACATGCAATTACTATTAATGCTGATAAATATAATAATGGGATTTATAACTACGTAGTAAAGATTAATAATCAATTAACCATTAGCAAAAGGATGGTTGTAATGAAGTAAATCTTGGTTATCGACTACGTTTGAACTGACTATGTATGTTGTCAATTCGAGCGGAATCGAGAATGTATGGCTGAGTTATTTATAAAGACTTATGTGGTTTGAATAGAGGCTAAGTCGATTAGATAATTATTTCTTTTGGTCAAGCGTTATTAATAACCCTTCTTCATCTTTCAGAATATAACGGCGCTCGCCACTATTGTAAAGAGTTTTGAATTTATATTTCTGTTCTTTGAGAGTGAATTCAATTGTATGTAAGTCGGAATTCCAATTGTATTTCACTTTCGTTTTTGTGCTATTCATTTTAAATGTTATTTCGTCCTTGTCAATTGTCATTTCAAAATCGTTTATACTTATATTTGATTTGCTGTCCTGCACCATAGGGCAAATAGTACAATGTTTTGAGGATGCTTGGTCAATAAATTCTATTGGACAACCAACTGTCCATGTTCCGAATAATTCTTTCTGCGCATAACTGCAAATTGAATTTGCAATAAACAGTGTTAAAATTAGTTTTTTCATTTAGCTTTAGTTTTATTGTTTTTGCCAATATTGCCATTTCCCCACCACCCTTCACCTATTTAATGCAATCCCAAAAGTACTAAATCCTTCCTTACTTCAATATTATTAAAAATCAGCACAACCATCCTTTCCAAAAATCCCTCTCAAATCCATTTTCCTTCCTTTTCCTCCAAAACAGCCTAAAATAATTATCGTGCAGCAAATCGCCTTAATGAAGGTTTAAAGGTTTTTGGAGCAAAAGGGGATCACCTTTATGAGGTAAACCTTCATTTAGGGGCAAAAGGGGATCACCTTTATAAGGTAAACCTTCATTTGGGAGCAAAAGGTGAACGTCTTTATAAGGTAAACCTTCATTTAGAGGCAAAAGGGGATCACCTTTATGAGGTAAACCTTCATTTAGAGGCAAAAGGGGATCACCTTTATAAGGTAAACCTTCATTTAGAGGCAAAAGGGGATCACCTTTATAAGGTAAACCTTCATTTGGGAACAAAAGGCGAACGTCTTTATGTTATCCTCGATGTATCAAAAAATTATCCTCTTCCTCTTTTAAAATAATTATACCTTATATTATAGTGTTGCTTTTTTTGCAGGAAAAATAAATCTTTTATTAAATGGATGCTAAATCGTGATTTAATCAAATACTTGATTACCTTTGTAGCAGGTTAAATAAATCTATTATTAAAATAATGGATGATTTACTTTACGCACAGCATAAATACAGGCACTTACCTTTTACTTTCTTCTCCTGACAACGGATTATAAAGTGCCAAAATAAAAATACTG
>CAIQBY010000037.1 GCA_903870175.1 uncultured Bacteroidota bacterium | reverse complement strand
TCCTTCCACTCCCATTTTACCTGCTTCCTTACACGCCGCTTCCGATCCAAGAGTAATAAAATCATTGTATTTAATTACTTCAGCACGAATAAATCCTTTTTCAAAATCAGTATGGATAACGCCTGCAGCCTGTGGTGCGGTCATTCCTTTGGTAATCGTCCATGCGCGAACTTCTTTTACACCTGCAGTAAAGTAAGTTTGTAAATCGAGCAAACGATAAGCCGCTTTTATTAATTTATTTACTCCCGGTTCAGTCAATCCCATATCCGAAAGGAACATCTGGCGTTCTTCATACGTTTCCAGACTTGCAATTTCTGCTTCCATTTGAGCAGTAATTATAAGCACTTCGGCATTTTCAGCTTTCACACTTTCTTTTACCGCATCCACATATTTATTTCCAGTTTTCACAGATGCTTCATCCACATTGCAGACATAAAGCACCGGTTTAATGGTAAGCAGGCAGCAATCAGCAATAAAGGATTTCTCCATCTCACTAAGATTAGCAGCTCGTGCTGATTTACCCTGTTCAAGCAATTCCTTTATATGAATCAAAACATCGTACGCTTTTTTCGCATCCTTGTCGTTACCAGTCTTCGCTTGCTTTTCCAAGCGCTTCGCTTTTGCGTCTATCGTTTCCAAATCTTTCAGTTGCAATTCGGTGTCGATAATTTCTTTATCGCGAACCGGATTTACCGAACCGTCAACGTGAACCACATTGTCGTCATCAAAACAACGCAAAACGTGAATGATTGCATTTGTTTCCCTGATATTAGCCAAAAACTTATTTCCCAACCCTTCACCTTTACTTGCTCCTTTTACCAATCCGGCAATGTCAACAATTTCAACAGTTGTAGGCACCACTCTTTCCGGATTAACAATCTTTTCCAATACAGCAAGACGGTCGTCAGGCACAGTAATTACCCCAACATTAGGTTCAATAGTACAAAACGGAAAGTTAGCCGCCTGTGCTTTTGCATTTGATAAACAATTAAATAAAGTTGATTTTCCTACATTCGGTAACCCTACTATTCCACACTGTAATGCCATTATTTTATTTTTAGATTTCTATGTTTTTTAAGCCTGCAAATATACTTAACCTAAAAGGTTTTGGAAGTTCTTATTCTGCTTTATTTTATTGAGTTTTCAACAATCCGTTATTATTATCAACAATAAACGCTTCACACTTTATAAATAGTACTTTTGGACAATTTTATAAACAGATTTTATCAATCTCCAAATCAATAAATCAGGAATTACATTATGGCATCAACAGCAGAGTTAGAAAAAATTGTCCCACAAGTTCGAAGAGATATAGTACGGATGGTTCATGCAGTAAATTCAGGGCATCCAGGTGGCTCATTGGGTTGTACCGAATATTTTGTTTCTCTTTATTTTGATATATTGAAACATAATCCGCAGCAATTTTCAATGGATGGCAAAGGAGAAGATTTGTTTTTCCTGTCCAACGGGCATATTTCCCCTGTATTTTATAGTGTTTTATCCCGTTCCGGATATTTTCCTGTTAAAGAATTAGCTACTTTCCGTAAATTAAATTCTCGCTTGCAAGGTCATCCTACCACTCACGAAGGACTTCCCGGTATTCGAATTGCTTCCGGTTCTTTGGGGCAAGGGTTGTCAGTTGCCATTGGCGCTGCCTTGGCTAAGAAACTTAACAAAGACACAAATATTGTTTATACTTTGCACGGTGACGGCGAATTGCAGGAAGGGCAGATATGGGAAGCCGCAATGTATGCAGCAGGCAAAAAAGTAGATAATATTATTTCTACCGTTGATATGAACGGGCAGCAGATTGATGGTTCTACCAATCAGGTATTGCCTATGGGCAGTCTGAAAGCAAAGTTTGAAGCCTTTGGCTGGGATGTAATTGATTTACCTGAAGGAAATAATATAGCCTCCATTGTTTCTATTCTTCATACAGCAAAAGAACATACAGGTAAAGGGAAGCCGGTGATGATATTAATGAAAACAGAAATGGGAAATGGTGTTGATTTTATGATGTATACCCATAAATGGCATGGGTCTGCGCCTAATGATGAACAACTTGCAAGTGCCTTGAGTCAGAATGCGGAGACGCTGGGGGATTATTAGTTTGGGAGCTTCGCTCTTTTTCATTTCACAGAGTTAAAAGGAGGGTGCACAGAGGTTCACAGAGAAATAGAAATTTATAGGCGGGTGGAGTTTTGAGAAATAATGGGTTTTAGAGCTTCGCTCTTTTTCATTTCACAGAGTTAAAGGAGGAGTCACAGAGGTTCACAGAGAGAATTTGAAAAGAGAATATTAGAGTTTTATGGAGAAATAGAAATAATGGAAATCAATCAGATTACGGAGAAGATTATTGGATGTGCGATTGAAGTTCATAAATTTCTTGGGCCCGGATTACTTGAATCTGCTTACGAAGAATGCCTTTATTATGAATTAAAAAATTGTGGATTGTTTGTCGAAAGACAAAAACCTGTACCCATTATTTATAAAGAAATAAAATTAGAATGTGGATACAGAATAGATATTTTAGTTGAAAACAAAGTGATTGTTGAATTAAAAACGGTCGAAGTTTTCAATACTATTCATGAAGCACAAATATTAACTTATATGAAATTTGCAAACAAAGAAATTGGGCTCTTAATCAATTTTGATGTTCTGTTATTAAAACATGGAATTAAAAGATTTAAAATTTAACTGCATTTCATTTTATAATAAAAAAAACTCTGTGGTTCTCTGTGACTCCTCTTTTTTACTCTGTGTAACAAAAAAACAAAACTATGCTTAAACATACCCCAACAACATCTCTTAAAGCTCAAACTTTAAGGTTATTACTTTCCTGTTTCCTGTTTCTTGTTTCCTGCCTCTCATTATCTGCCCAAACCAAGCCCATTGTAAAACCTCTTACACGTATTGAGTTCGTATTCGATGCTTCTTTCAGCATGTTTGGACAATGGCAAAGCGGAATGAAAATAGATATTGCCAAGAAAATGCTTATTGAATTTCTTGACAGTATAAAAGGTGTGGATAATCTGGAGATTGCCTTGCGTTGCTATGGCCATCAACACGGATTGCGGCCTGAAAGAGATTGTAAAGATACCAAACTGGAAGTTCCTTTTGCAAAAGATAATTTCCTTGCCATCAAAAATAAACTAAAGAACATCTTCCCGAAAGGTACTACTCCCATTGCTTATTCGCTGGAACAATGTGCTGCCGACTTCCCTACTGCTTCTTCCAAAAATGTTCGTAATATTATTATTTTGATTACCGACGGCATTGAAGAATGTGATGGCGACCCTTGTGCAGTTTCTCTTGCGTTGCAGAAAAAAGGCATTATTCTAAAACCATTTATTATCGGTATAGGTCTGGATCAGGCATTTATTAATTCCTTTGGTTGTGTAGGTAAATTCTACGATGCTTCAAACGAATCAACCTTCAAAACAATTTTAAATGTTGTTATTTCTCAGGCATTAAACAATACTACAGTTCAGGTTAATTTGAATGATTTGGTTGGAAGACCTACTGAAACTGATGTTGACATGACTTTTTATGATCAGCAGACAGGTATTATCCGATACAATTATATGCACACTATTAATAACAAAGGCGTGCCCGATACTATCATCATCGACCCTATTGGAACTTACCGAATGGTGGTGCATACCATTCCTAAAGTTGAGAAGAAAGACATTACACTTGTTGCCGGCAAACATAATATTATAGCTGTTGATGCACCTCAAGGCTATATAAATATGAAGACCGCCGGAAATTACAATCCTCAATGTATCGTCAGGAAAACGGAAGAAATGAATACGCTGCACATTCAGCAATTCAATACACAGGAAAAATATATTGTCGGGAAATATGATTTGGAGATACTTACTTTACCAAGAATAAAACTGGAGAAAGTGGATGTAGGACAAAGCAAAACAACAACTATCGAAATTCCTCAATCGGGCACTCTTAGTATTTCAAAGCCAAGCGAAGGACCGGGAAGTGTATATGTTCTGGAAAACAATAAAATGGTTTTTGTATGCAATCTTAATGCAAATATTATGCAGGAAAGCCTGACACTTCAACCCGGCAAATACAGGATTGAATATCGCCCCAAGAACTCCAAAGAATCAGTTTATACTATCGAAAAGGATTTCAAAATTGAGTCAGGTATAATTACTCCAATAAGGTTGAATTAAAATATTTTTTTCTTTCTTTTTCCTGAAGTGCATGATAAGCGAGATATAAAACAAAAAACTCTTTACGTTTTGTAAAGAGTTTTTATAAAATTAATTAGTGAACATTAATTTAAACAATACGCATCTTCCTCTTCCCCCATCATCCCTATTTCTCGCATATACTCCATTTCTCTATACATTATGTCTTCAATTTCTTCTTCATTCAAAATGATATTTTGTTTTATAGCATTCTTCCTTACATAATAATTTATATCATCTTGTTTTATTCCTACCAATTCAAATGCAATAAAAGGTTTCCTTTTCTCATTCCTTTGATACTCTTCTTCAATAAACGCATCTTCTAATTTAAGTAATTTTAAAATGTCATCATGGCTCAATTTTTCAAATAATGCATCCGAAATATTATCCAAAATATATTCCGCTGCCAAATCATGATTATAATCTATTTCTTCTTCTTCCTTTTTGTTTTTCATTCTGTTTTTTTTAAAATTGTTGTTTCCTCTTCATGTGCTCTGAAAAGTCAATTGGGTTATCTATATCTACTTCATGAATTGCATCCTCATTAAGCCCTTCATATATAATACAACCAGATAAAAAGAGTGTAATGATTGTAAAAAACAGATTAATAACTAAGCTTATTAATGAACTAAATTCACAAGTAGCTAATTTATCAACCATAGATAAAAACACAATTGACATACTAATTGTAAAAATTGCCAGCACTACAACAAATATTGTAAGATTTTTTAAATCTTTAATTTGTTTTTTTGTCCCCAAAAACCATTTTTCAATTAAATATGATAAGCTATTTCTTACATTTTTCTGTTCTGTTTTCTCTTCAAGCCATTTAAGATTTTTCAACGCATCTTCAATTTCGTTAATACTTTTCCTGTCTATAGCATCTTCCAATCTTTCTTTTAAAGTCTTTTCTATTTCTGGAGTTATATCCCAATTTTCTCTATATTCCTTCCAATAATTTTCCCATCTATGTAATATTGCTTTTCCATCCCCAATCAAATATGTTTCAAGCCGGATAATTCTAAAATGAACAAATGCTGCAAGAATTGCTACAAGTGCGCCTAACACTTGCGCATTCGTACTAAAAGTATAATATAAAGTAGAGTTGGAAATCATTACTATTTCTTAATCATTTTACTCATTTCCTTTATTGGTTCTATTGCTTTTTCAGCAAAATCAAAAAGAGTTTGAACTAATTCATTTGCTAGTTTTTCTCTATTATGCGGTAAAATTTGTTTCAAAGTATTTAAATCATTGAAATCATATTGCGTTTCTTGAAAAATCAATTCTTCTTCAGCCTCATAATTTGATAAAAATATATTTGTGTATACGTATTCATCTATTTTATTATTATCGAATTTTCTCTTCTTATTTAATTCATCAATAAAAATTCCATATTTAAGTTTAGAAAAAATATCAAAAAAATAAACACAAAATATTGTACCAGTTGAATCCATCCATTCATCCAAATATATACCAATTTCTTCCGATTCATTGTTAAACATCTTCCATTTATCAGCAGGACGATGTTCCATTTTTATTGCCACCAATTCCCAAAATTTAATTATTAATTGTCCTTTTATGTCATCCATTTTCTGATGAATTTCAAAAGCTGATTCAAAATTTTCTTCTTTTGTTATAAAATCAAATACTTTCTGGTCAAATACTGAATTACTCATGGGTTAAGTTTTTTATTGTTAATATATATTGATGAATTAAATATGTTATTATTGGTGCTTTACTTATTTCTTTTGCTTTTTCAAGCCAATCAATAATATGTTTTTTATAACTGATAATTATTAAAACCTTTTTATCCTCTAATCTCTTTCTTTCTTTGGTAGATATTGAATACTTTTCAGGGCGTTTCCCTTCTTTGGTAAGATAAAAGAATTTCAAATTTTTATCATTATAACCAATCTTTTTATAAAGCACATAGTATCTCAAAATTTGTTCATTTTGATCAGGTGCATTAATCTTATTTTCAAAAATTAGCGCAAAAGGATTATTATGATTTGTAGACCTAATACTTATATCAACTTTTTTATTCTCAGTATGTATTAAATAATCATTGCTTTTTTCATTAATGAATTTATTATATTCTTTTTTCTCACTTTCAAAAACTGTTTCCAAAAACAATTTATAAAACAAATCGCCTTGACCATGTTTTTCATTTGGGTCCAAAAGAAATGCTATTAATGGAGAATGTAATATTACTTCTTTTGTATTGATTTTTAGAATGTCAAAAACATTAAAATCTTCTGCCTTATCTTCATTATATTTTTGATATTCATTTTTTGTTTCCAAATATCCTTGAAAAAGATTACTATATCTGTCAATATAATCCTTTATCCTATCATCAATTGTACTTTTAGAAAAAGCATTATACCTATTTATGAATTCTATACTTTCATTAATAGATTCATTTTGCAAATTCTCGTATTGCCTTATAAGATTATTTAATTTGGTTATCATTCTAAATTTTCACAGCAAACCTACACAACTTTAATACTTCATTTTCTTTTGTTAACAAATAAATTCTCCCCAACTATTTTCATTTATTTTCAAAATAGTATAGATATCTATACTATCCATCCCAAAAAATCTTCAAGTACTATTTCACAATCAAAATCAACGTTCTTTTTTTATCGGTGTAGCTCAACAACTCAAAAGTTTTCAATCGTAGTTACCTCTCTTCCTATTTTTAAAGGCAAAACGCCTCAAAAATTCAAATCTTATACATAAAACCATAATTATCATCAATTTACAAAACAACCCCATCCTTAAAAGTCACTTCTCCCCTCGTAAAAGTCACTTCTCCCCTCGTAAAAGTCACTTCTCCCCTCGTAAAAATCACTTCTCCCCTCGTAAAAATCACTTCTCCCCTTGTAAAAATCACTTCTCCCCAGCCAAAAGTCACTTCTCCCCTCGTAAAAATCACTTCTCCCCACCCATAAATCACTTCTCCCTTTCCAAAAGTTACTTCTCCCAAAACAAAAACAACTTCATTTATTTCATAAATAAAAAATCTTTAAATAATGAATGATTAATAAAAACTTTGCAGAGTGCTTTATATTTCTACCTTTACACCGAAAGTAATTTAAAACAAACAAAAATTAAATAAAAACACCATGAACAAAGATCAGGAAGCAAAAAACAATACCATTAAAATAGTGGAAAATTATTGTAATGAAACGGATAACGCAACACTCATTAATTCTTGGGTAACAATTCAGGACGATGTAAATCTTTTCATGGACCATAAAAAAGAATTAGGAAACCAAATCCAAATCTCACAAACCGATTTCACAGGAAACACAACCAACCAAAACAACACAAGAGACAAAATCGCAAAATATATGTTCGAAAATATTTGCGCCCCATCAGCTCGTTATGCTCGTAGCATAAGCGATGCCGACCTCGAAACACTTTTCAAACATTCAGAGTCACAAATGAAACATTATGCCCTCAATGGCATCGTTCCATTTATGAAAACAATCATCGACAAAGCAGAAGCACTTTTAAATTCAACACCCGCTTACGTTACATCCACCGATATGACAGATGCAAAAATTCTAGCCGCCAATGCTTTAAAAGATTCCTTATCAGGATATTTAGGCCAGGCAAAATTAATGCAGCAAGCCGTTCAACGCTCATTAAATCAAATAGACATAATTCAAAAAGATATGTGGGAACACGATTTTGTAAATCTAATTGACGATTCACAACACTTCAATTCCACAAATCCTGACTTCTCAAAAGGAATGTTAACAGCAACAAAAATTGACGACCTTCCAACAGAACATACAGGAATACAAGGTTTCGGACACAATGCAGCAGGTGATGTAGTAATCGGAGGAGCAATAACCAACCTTGATATGCCGGAAAGACCAGCAATGAAATTTGATAATTTAGGATATTATCACGACCATACATTTCAATGGGGAACATACCGTTACAAATATTCAGTACCCGGTTACGTTGACCAAATAATTACAATCACAATTCCAAGAGGAAAAAAAATAGTTAAAAATGTGATTATGGTTGCAGTCTAAAAAAAAGTAATTCTTAAAACAAAAAAAGTCCCGAAGCAATTCGGGACTTTTTTATTCGCACAGACTAATAAACCAATGACTAATCGACCAATGAACTAATTATACACTTCCCTCCTGCTTGCTTTCAGCGTATTAAGCAATAAAGAAGCAATTGTCATCGGGCCTACTCCTCCCGGAACAGGAGTAATAAAAGAAGCTTTAGTAGCTACTTCATCGTATTTTACATCTCCCAAAAGTT
>CAIQBY010000036.1 GCA_903870175.1 uncultured Bacteroidota bacterium | reverse complement strand
GCCTGGTCTTTCACATGAAATTTACCGCTTTGCAAAATCGTGATACTGTTAGCAGGGTCAGCATTCGCCGCCTTTTGAAACGGTGCAAGCAAATTGTCCTGAATAGCATTATTCATTGCCTTAAACATGGTCGCACGGTTTCCTGTGTTCGACATCTGGTAAGCTTTAACAGTATCATTTACGGTGCTGATTACTCCTGCATCAATAGCTACATTTGTATTGCCGGTGCAGGCAGCAACTATTTCCTGTGCCAATTTTAATCTTCCCGGAAAATCACCCGGAAAGTCAATAGTGCCTTCTACCGAATGAATCGGCAGCACTGTGGACATAAACACGTAAATAGGGCCGTATTCCCCATTTTTCATCATTTCCGACTCTACAAAACTTCTATTACGTTTTGTGTTTTTTAATGCAATAATTGTATTTAACATGATATTTAGTTTTTTTAGTTAATAATTAGAACTTGTAATTTGTCAATCTGTAATTTGTCAATCTGAAATCTGTAATTTGTAATCTGAAATTTAAAAATGCTCAAAACAAAATCTTCATTCATATTTTGTTCTTCTCAACAATTTATTCGAAAAATGTTTGGAATTAGCTTAACTAATAAGAGCAATAAAATACGTTGCTAAGCTTTTTGAATGATATACATCGAAGTTTGTTTTTATCTGCAACAATGCTATCAGCTATTTTGGGGCTTTGGTTATATTTATAAGGTTACGTTCTTATAAATTAAAGTGATGTAATATTAATCATTTATTTTAATTAATGCCGAATTAAAAAATTAAATACAGTTCTTAACAATAAACACAAAAAAAGGAGGAACAACTCGCGTTATCCCTCCAGACTAATAAACAAATAACTAATGAACTAATTACCAGTGATTATAAAAATGCCAAATATATATTGCGTAGTTTGTGTAATATTAATAAAACAAAATAGAGGAAAAGAAGATGAAAAAGAAGCAACCGACTAAAGAGGAAATACTGGAAGATATAAAACGGGTGGCAACAAAACTTAAGCTGCCTAAGTTATCCACTGCTAAATATCTCAGTTTAGGAAAATATTCTTCATTTGAAATTTACAGGATTTTTACCAGTTGGAATGTAGCCAAAGAAAAAGCAGGACTTATTATTCAGAAAAGAACATTGAAAGGTGAAAGGGTTAATACAACAGAAGATGAAATTATTGAAGATGTAAAAAGAGTTTCGACATTACTAGGAGAAGAACGATTAACGAAGCCTATGTATTTATCCAAAGGAAACTATACTATTTATACTCTTAATAAATTTTTTGCTAACTGGGCGGAAGTAATAACAAAAGCAGGACTAATAGGAAGAAAAGTGACGGAGGAACAATTTATAGCAGATTTGATAGCTGTTGCAAATAAGCTTGGAGGTACTAATTTACTTAAAAAAAATTATTTAGAATATGGGCAATACGATATTTCACGTATTAATAAAAAGTATGGTTCATGGAAAAATCTTGTTTCAATAGCAGGTTTACAATGCAACAGAAAGATACCGGAGATTAAATTATTAATTGATCTACAAAGAGTAGCCAAAGACTTAAAACAAAACAGAGTTTCGATGCCTCAATATATAAAATATGGCAAATATAATATAGCTGTTTTTACAAGAACATTCGGTTCGTGGAATAATGCAAATGTAAAAGCAGGGTTTAGAGCATATATTTATCTTACCGAAGAAGAAATGTTGGATGATTTAAGAAACGTTGCAAAAAACATTAGTCCTAAACCGTTAAGCTATACAATTTATAACCTAAAAGGGAAATACAATATTTCCAATATTAGATATAAATTTGGAACTTTATATAAGGCTTTAAAAAAAGCAGGCTTGCCGGTTAAAAGAAAAGTACATTCTGTTTCAAATAAAATGGCGGATGAATTACTATTGAATGATATGAAAAAAGCTGCACAACAATCGGGTAAACCATATTTATCTCTTACTTCTTACGATAAATATGGTACCTATTCGGATTCTACTATTTACAAAAGATTCGGTTCTTGGAACAAAGCATTAAAGAAAGCAGGGATATCATCCTGGAAGAAAGGCAGTCAAATAACCAATATTGAAATTCTGGATGACTTAAAACGTGTAGCATTGCTTTCAGACAAAAAGAATTTAAAAACAGAATATTATAGTGTCCAAGGAAAATATTCGTTAGGTACCGTCTCTTTAAGATTTGGAACTTGGAATAAAGCATTAAAAAAAGCAGGGCTTCAGATTTATAAAAAGTGAAAGCTTAATACAAAAAAAAGTCCCGAAGCAATTCGGGACTTTTTTTATTACACTGCCTAATAAACCAATAACTAGTAACCAGTGAACTAATCCGCCTGTAAAAACGGATATCTGTAATCAGTAGGTGGCACCAGCGTTTCGCGCACAGTACGTGGCGATACCCAACGCAATAAATTAATCATTGCACCTGCTTTATCATTTGTACCCGAAGCACGAGCCCCGCCAAATGGCTGCTGGCCTACTACTGCGCCTGTAGGTTTATCATTGATATAAAAATTACCGGAAGAGTTTTTCAATGCCTTAGTTCCCTGTTCTATCGCGTATCTGTCCTGCGCAATGATGGCGCCTGTTAAAGCATAGATAGAAGTTTTGTCAACAATTTTCAATGTCTCTTCATATTTATCAGCATCATATACATATAGTGTAAGCACCGGCCCGAACAGCTCTTCGCACATGGTTACATAATACGGGTCGTTCACTCGGATGACAGTCGGCTCAATAAAATAACCTTTTGATTTATCATAATTTCCGCCGGCTATTATTTCACAGTCCTTGTCTTTCTTAGCGTTATCAATGTATTTGGCAAGTTTGTCAAAAGATTTTTCGTCAATCACTGCATTTATAAAGTTAGTGAAATCTTCTGTAGGTCCCATTTTCATTGACTTCAAATCAGCCTGCAACAAACCTTTTACTTCCTCCCAAAGATTATTCGGGATATAAGCACGTGAAGCTGCCGAGCATTTTTGTCCCTGATACTCAAATGCACCGCGACTTAGCGCAGTAGTCAATACTTTAGGGTCGGCAGACGAATGAGCCATCACAAAATCTTTTCCACCTGTTTCTCCTACAATTCTTGGATAGGTTTTAAACTTGTCGATGTTGCTGCCAATTGTTTTCCAGATGCTCTGAAACACTTCAGTAGAGCCGGTAAAGTGGATACCTGCAAAATCAGGATGTGCAAATATTACATCAGCTGCATCAGGTCCCGAAGGATAAATTAAATTAATAACTCCGGCAGGCAAACCTGCTTTCATAAATATTTCCATCAGCACATTTGCTGCATACACTTGAGTGTTGGATGGTTTCCAAACCACCACATTGCCCATCATAGCGCATGATGTAGGAAGATTGCCTGCAATAGCAGTAAAGTTAAAAGGAGTAAGCGCATAAATAAATCCTTCCAGCGGACGCTGTTCCACTCTGTTCCAAACACCATATCCG